>JANXXH010000131.1 GCA_025350705.1 Gallionella sp. | reverse complement strand
CGTACTGAAGGGAGATTCCATGCGAAAAACAAAACAAATTTGACTCATCGTGAACATCTGAGGTAAAAATCATTACTCCAGCGCTTCAAGTTTCAAACGTGTTCACGATCACTGGATTCGTTGTTCACGATCAGCGGTATGCGCAAATAGTTTCA
Organism: Gallionella sp.; assembly: GCA_025350705.1. Taxonomy (GTDB): domain Bacteria; phylum Pseudomonadota; class Gammaproteobacteria; order Burkholderiales; family Gallionellaceae; genus Gallionella. The sequence continues at coordinate 25,131 of JANXXH010000131.1, read as the reverse complement.
TTTATTGGATTCGTTGATATTCGGGCTGACGGTTTTTTGCTGGTTAGTATACAGTCTTCGGAGTTCGCAGGAATACGTCAAATAGTTAAATGGCTCAGGTTCGAATTATTTTCGCAATTACTTGGGGACGGAGCCTGAGGTCTCTCCTGTATTTCAGCTTTCGCGGCACTAACGATAGTCGCGTCGTGAATTATGGAAATCTCATCAGTCACGGGTTGATTTAGCGAAACATGGATACTCACTATCCCGCCGGGAGGAGGTCGTGGTGTGTGCGAAGATTAAAAGGGTTAACACAACTCTCTCCTGCTGCGAGAGGCGACGTGTACGGCGTTTCCCTGGCAACATCGAACCACGGTTTTCGGTTTGCGGTATCCTATCCGGGCAAGAAACTTGGCAACTTCAGCATAGCGCTCAGCGTTTATTACCCTGGGCAATCGTGAGGGGAGACCTCAGGGACGGAGCCCAGTTTCTTTGTGATAAGAATGGGGCTTTTCGCTATACGCTATAATCTCTCGTCCCATTTACAATCAATTGATGAGGGTAACAACTTGGCATCGAATAAAGCACGCGCCCATTTCACACTCAGTGGTTATCATTTCGATCCTGATGACATCACGCGTCTGCTTGGCATCGAACCTACCTCAGTTGATGCATCCGGTGCGCGCAGTCCTTTGGATAAACCGGTGATCAGTTCATGGGAGTTATCAACGGGAACGATGACTGACAATATCGACGTTTATAAGATGACGGAGATCATCATTAAAAAAATAGAACCGGCCAAGGAAAAAATCCTGCAAGTCATTAAAAGCCACAACTTGTCGCCCAGAATCGGCGTGGTACTGGTTTTGTCTTCTGATAAAAATGAATCGGTGCCCGAGGTCGGATTCGGTACCAGAACGATACGTTTTCTTGCAGATATTGGCGCATTTATAAATGTTGAATATAAACTTTCTGAGTGAATTTAAGTTATAAATCGGATTAAAAAAGCACGCTTTTTAGCGTGCTTTTCTTTAGTAGCCGCGCGACCATCCAGATGGCGCACGGAAGACTGCTCATGGCTTCTTGGGAGTGGTGTATGGAACTTCTTTCTGGTGCGGTTCCCAGATAGTTTCATAGCCTACAAAAAACTGCCCCGGTACAATTTCTTTCTGACGAGTTGTCACGTGGAATGCGTGGCCATCTGGAACCTTGGGGCGGGTAAAAGGTTTTTTGTCATCACTCATGATCATATCTCCTGACTGGTTGAAAACGGGGGGAATTTAAAAGTGTTGCCAGCCCTCCCGCTTAACTGGCTAAATTATACTATCTGGCGTGTGTAATGTCCCTTCTTTGGAATCACATGGCGCACGCCCCCCTGTGGATTTTCGACATCGCCCTGGTAGCGGGGAATGATGTGTATATGGACATGGAATATACTCTGCCCGGCCGCTGCTCCTACGTTAACGCCGATATTGTAACCATCAGGCTTGAATTCCTCGTCCAGTCGCTTGCGCTCCTCGGTGATCAGCCCCATGCAGGCATTGACTTCTTCGGGCGTCAGGTCGAAAAAGCTGGCTACATGGCGACGTGGGATAACCAGGGTATGGCCCGGGCTAACCGCGTAGGTATCGCGCGCGCTGTAAGCAAGTTCATGCTCCAGTGATACGCCACGCGGATCTTTGCAGAACAGGCATGGATTGTTCGGATCCCGCTTTTTTTCTGTTTTTTCTACAGCCGACAAACTTCGATCCCCTTATCAGCGGCTTACGCTATTGGCAAGCGCCAGCGATCTTGCCTTATCCATTTGCTCCTCGCAATGCCTTAAACAGAGTGGCTGAAGGGCATGCGAAAAACATTCGATAATGACTTCAAACTCATCGGCCACTTCTTCTGCAAGCCCGGTATCGTTGGTTAATTCTGCCAGTACATTCTGTGCTGTCGTCTTATTTACCCTGCATAGCACCGCCAGATGAATAGGAAGTTGCTGCTCCATACTGACCGTTAACGCCTTTTCATATGAATTTATCGCTTCTTTTAAACGATCAGGATTTTCTTCAGACTCGCCGAGATGATGCAAAGCAGCAGCACGGTTATTATGGGTGGCAGTTAGCTCTAGTGCGTAATTATCCGCATCAAGTACGGCAAGCGCATTTTTATAGGCAACAACGGACTTTTGTAATTGGCGGTTGCCTTTAAGCAGTTTTCCGTGCGCATGGAAAGTATCTCCAAGCTGATGCATGGTATACATCCAGTCTTGCGGAAACTTATCTCGCGTCCAAACCAGCAAAGCATTGGTATAAGCATCTACAGCGATCTTTAACGGCTTTGTAGAATCAAGTAGCCGACCAAGCGCCTGGTTGGCCGTGCCCAGGTTATATTGCGTAGCTGCCCATTCCAATGGTGAGTCTTCCTGTCTGAACTCCTCCAATGCATTGCTAAAACACTGAATGGCCCGTTCAAACAATTCAGCATCTCTGCGCTGCTGTCCCAGTGCTGCAAGAACATTTCCGAGATTATTCTGAGTCTCAGCCCAAGCCAACGGCTGCTGATCGCGGCTTATGTTGGGCGGGGAGGCTGTCAGCGATGCCTCAAGTGCCTCACGCACACGCTCAAGAATATTGAAACTGAAATGATGCTGTTCAAAATTTCCCCGCGTGTAAAGAAAATTATCAGCGACGGCGACCTTGGTATCCGGCGTAGCCGCCTTAACCCAATCATCGCCCAGCCTGGCTAAAGTATTTGCCAAGGCTCGTTCCAGGGCCTTATTGCGAGGGTAGAGTAAGTAATTCGTTGAAAATTTCATTTTGCCCGGTCGAGTATTTCATTTAAGTCAGGATCGGCGCCGACCGCTCCGCCAAGCTCGATTTCTTCCTCGGTAGCTTCACGTATAGACAGGACTTCCAGCATGAAAGTGACTTCTCTGCCGCAAAGGGGGTTATTGCCGTCGACAGTTAATGTTTTGTCATCGAATCGGGTAACGATAAAGTTTCTGGGCTCACCTTTTTCATTTTCCATGGTGATGGTCATACCAATTTCCCGATATTCTTCCGGGACATTTTCTATACGATCGGTAAATACCAGTGATTCATCTCTCTCACCGTATAACTTTGTAGTGTCTACTGGCACTTCGATGATATCGCCAACTTTTTTACCATACAGTTCCTTTGTCACTTCCTCAGACATTACATCATTCACACCATGAACATAACCCAGCGGATAATCCACAGTAACAAGTGTGTCACCGGTTTTGGTATCGATGACTTTATAATTTAGTTCAACGAATTTTTCGTCTTCAATTGTATCTGACATGTCTAATAAATATTTTTAAAACAGTGTGGCCCCAAAAATTCTCACCTTGTCCCTTTCATAACCCAGCACCAGTCTGCCCAGCCATTCACTTTTATTTTTTTTGTTTATCACTTTATATAAAACAGTGACATATTCTCCACGGCGTATCATGCCAAGATACGAATAATCATCTGACAGGTTTTTCGCAAGGTCGCTTCTCGCAAACTGCTTACCCATTTCAACCTCATTGGCACCCGCAATAAAAGAGCTCGAAAAATTACGCGTGAAAGCACCGTAGTTCCCTTCATTGGAGTACTTGATAAGATCAGCCCACATCGGGTTGGCCAACTCTAAAATCTCTTCATCTGTTTTTTCAAGAATGTTCATTCAATATCTCACCTGCACAGTGTTTCATGATTTTATCTACAGCGAGGCCAGACCACTCTCTGGCCAATCCACTCTCTGGATAGATAAAAAAGGACCAACACCTGACATGTCAGTCCTTTTTTTCACAAATATATTTCCCGGCTTGTAAAAATCAAGCCACTATTTGCTTAGTGCCCTTCCGGAGCCGCTTTCTCTACATCACCTACCAGGTGGTAAAGCGGTGCTTTTTCCATCGTATACTCACCTGTCTTGGGATCACGACGAGAAACGGTCAGCACGTGCCAGTTTTTATCGTCCAGTTTCATTGCATCACCACGGTAGTAGTATCCCGGCCAACGTGTTTCCTTACGGAACAGCGTATGATGGAACACACTTTCAGATGTAAGGAAACGATGTTTCAACTCCCATGCACGTAACAACTCGTGTATATCTGAAGCGGCGACTTTTTCCAGATCCTGTCCCAGAATGTACATTTTCTTGAGACCGATATTCAGGAGCTTGTCGTTGGTCATGTAGTTTACGCCAAAACCACCACAGTACTCATCCATCAACTTCTGCAAACGATCAAGACCCTGTTTCGGATTGATGAAGTTCGGATTGACCGACCCGGCAACGACTTCGTTTTTATATACAGCGTATGTCTCTAATGGTTTGTAGATCTTTGCTTTCAGGTCGGCAATTTGCTTGTCAGAAACGACAATGCCTTCGCCCTTACCGTCGTCGATATACTTGCACGCCGCTTTAGCCGCCAGACGACCTTCAGTGAAAGATCCCGATGAGAACGCGTGTGGTGTACCACCGACCGCATCACCCGCGCCAAACAGACCTTCAACGGTGGTCATGCGGTTATAGCCCCAGTAGTATTCTGGCGGCGATACGTCTTCCGGACCCGAGCACCATGCACCGCAACCCGTTGCGTGCGAACCCATGACGTAAGGCTCGGAAGTGGTCAGTTCAGGGTTTTCGTATTTCGGATCAACGTCTGTGGCCGCCCAAAGTACCGCTTGACCAACGGTCATGCCGAGGAAGTTGTGCCAGCCGATCTCTTCAAGATGAGGATCCTGGAAGGCTTCCATGGTCACCATGTGAATTGGACCGCGACCGGCATTCACCTCGGAGATGATTGCGTGGTTACGCAGACAAGTCGGAATGGGCCTGTGAGTTCGGTGCGAAACTTCCGGATCCAGATATTCTTTGCCTACCATTTCCTGAAGCGCGGGGAACCACTTGGACTCGTACTCTTCACCGTAGGCATTCTGGGTATAGGTCTTGAGATGCAGGAAGTAGGCGCCGACAGGACCGTAACCATCCTTGAATCGAGCCAGTACGATACGGTTTTCCATTTGAGTCATCTTTGCACCGGCTTCGATCATCAGGCCATATGCAGAACCCGACGACCACGGTGCGTACCAGACACGACCCGCACCTTCACCCACTGAACGCGGCTTGAAGATGTTGGAAGCACCACCGGCGCCACAGATCACGGTCTTGGACTTGAATACGTGGTAGTTACCCGTACGTACATTGAAGCCTACAGCACCCGCGACGCGGTTCTCTTTGGACTCATCCATCAGCAGATGGGTTACGCAGACACGGTTGAATACCTTGTCTGCTGATTTCTTCGCCGCTTCGGCAACGATAGGCTTATAAGATTCACCATGGATCATGATCTGCCAACGCCCCTCACGCAGATATGAACCCTTCTTCTGGTCGCGCATGATGGGAAGACCCCACTCTTCAAAATTATGCACCGTGGAATCTACGTGGCGTGCCATGTCAAACAGCAAGTCTTCGCGAACCATACCCATCAGGTCGATACGTGCATAGCGCACGTGATCTTCGGGATTGTTCTCGCCAAATCGTGTACCCATATAGCAGTTGATCGCGTACAGACCCTGGGCGACCGCGCCGGAACGCATGATGTTTGCTTTTTCGGCGATGACGATCTTCTTGTTCTGGCCCCAATATCTTGCTTCAAATGCAGCACCGGTGCCGCCAAGGCCCGCACCTGCAACCAGGATGTCGATATCGTCTTCAATGATAGTTTGGTATGCCATTTTAGTAGTAAACCCCTTTTTTAAGTGTCAAGCCATTGGATTCCAGTGTATGTAAACCACCTTCATCCATACGGATATACTTGGGTTCGTTAAACAATAACTCACTGTCACGCATTTCCTTGCTTGGAGCAGGCACGTCTGCGAGTTTGGGTGTCGCCGAGCCCCAGGGCTTGGTTGTGATAGGCGCTAACAGCTCCATATCTTTCTTGCCGTTGCGGAACTTGATGCGCCACGCAATCGTGCCTTTCTCTTCATCACGGATCACTCGAACACTGTGTCCAAGTGGTGCAAAGTCGGCATAACCGCGTACATCAATCGCCTGGTGCGGGCAGGCTTTTACGCAGGCGTAACACTCCCAGCACATGTTGGGTTCAATGTTGTAAGCACGTCGAAGGGTTTTATCGATGTGCATGATGTCGGACGGGCAGATGTCAACGCACTCTCCACAACCATCACAACGCGTCATATATACAAAGGTTGGCATAATATATTCCTCTATTTTTTATCGTTAATCAGTCAAGTCAGGGTTAGTAGTGCTTTGCTCTTTCAGCCTTGATACAAAGCCCCATGTTTGGCGGGTTCTTGCCCATATACATAGGGATATCCGGAAACTTTCGCTGTACCTCAGGATCCGTCAAATCATAGTCAGGAGGCAAGTTCTCCCGAGAACCATCGGCCCGGGTGATTTTTTTCTGGTAGGCCGCAGCAGGCTTAAAGAACATATGGGCGAACTTGGAAAAATATACGCCGCCAAATAGAACCGTGCTGGACAGGATGAACAAGGCAAAGAATATGGTTAATCCACCGCCGGTAAATGACCAGATCAATGCGAAAGTCGAGGTGGCAAGAAGCGAGAGAATAAACAGATCCGCACGCTCGAACCGAAACCATGGAAGGCCTTCCGCAGACACATCAACGCGGATAGAAAACCAGAACCAGTATCCACCAACGGCCAGCATCAGTGCACCGATATGCCATAGCTGTGGCAGCAAGGCAGGTGTGGGCGTGGCCGGCGTGGGATAGCCAAAAATCATGATCGCGGTAGTCACAATGAAAATAATAGTTCCCCACATGGTCAACAGATGGGAAAGCCTGCGTCTTGGATTGCTGAATTCGCCGGAAGTTAATACTTCGTTCACCAGCACTGTAGCGGCGATCGATGCTTTTTCTCCAGCACCCACTGACCGTTTTGCACTCTTCTGCGCTTTTTTCGCGTTTTCGAAAAAGTACTGCGCGCTTTTCTTATGTATCATGTCAAGTATTGTCCCGCCTATGACCAGCAGGACCATCAAGACGATATACCCCTGCATGACGACGGTTGGAATTGATGCCGAAAGTTCGGCAAAGAGGTTGCTCGTGAACATTAGGTTCTCCTCAAAAATTTTAGACGAAAAATTATCATTAAATCAGTTGGCCGTCGAGTATAGAAAAAGTTACTCCCCACAAAAATTCTTCATCCTACGAACCTGCCATCATCAAATGGGAAGGGTGTTTTCTAGCGTCCCGAATGACCGCTGAGTTTCACTTCAACTTTTTCATTTTCTTCCAAACTTGCGTAATAAGCACGCAGTATTTCCAGCACTTCAGGCCGGCTGAATTCAGCGGGTACCGCAGCGCCTTCGGACAGCCATTTGCGCAGCTTGGTGCCTGAAACCAGCAGGCGATCCGCATCGCCATGCGGGCAGGTGCGCGCCGAAGCCATGCTACCGCACTTGTAACACCAGAAAGTCCAGTCGATTTTCAGCGGGCGCGTTAACAGCGAGCCCTTGGGTATCTCGTCGAAGATGTGGTGCGCATCGAACGGCCCGTAGTAGTTGCCGACCCCGGCATGGTCGCGCCCGACGATCAGATGCGAGCAACCGTAGTTCTGGCGGAACAGCGCGTGCAGCAACGCTTCGCGCGGACCCGCGTAGCGCATGTCGAGCGGGTAACCGGCCTGCACCACGGTTTTCTTCACGAAATATTTTTCTATCAAGACCGAGATCGCATCGGCACGCACATCGGCGGGAATATCGCCGGGCTTGAGGTGGCCGAGCAGCGAATGGATCAGCACACCGTCGCAGGTCTCGATCGCGATCTTGGCCAGATACTCGTGCGAGCGGTGCATCGGGTTGCGCGTCTGGAATGCGGCTACTTTCGACCAGCCGTAGGATTCGAACAGCTCGCGCGTTTGCGCCGGGGTCATGAACAAGTCGCCGTACTTCTCGATGAAATCGCTCTGCGACAGTACCTTGACCGGCCCTGCAAGATTGATGTCGTTTTGTTCCATCACCATCTTCACGCCGGGATGCTCGGGATCGGTGGTCTTGAACACCATCGCGCATTCGTGCGCCTTGTCGATGGTATATTTTTCGGTGACGTTCATCGTCGCGAGTATCTCGCCGTTGTCCGGATCGACCAGCGCGACATCGGTGCCGGTCTTGAGTTTATCGGCGGTGACTTTGCCAGTGGATAGTGTGATCGGAATCGGCCAGAACAGGCCGTTGGACATCTTCATGCCGTCGCACACACCTTCCCAGTCGGCGCGGGTCATGAAACCGTCGAGCGGGGTGAAGCCGCCGATGCCGAGCATGATCAGATCGCCTTTTTCGCGCGAACTGATCTTGATCTGCGGCAAGGTACGCGCACGTAGCAATTCTTCCGCGAGTGCTCTGCCTGTGAGCAACAGCGGATTAAGATCGCGTCCTCCGTGCGGTCTTACCAGTGCCATGCCAATCTCCCATATGCCGATTTTTTTACAATAGGGATACCTCAAAGATATAGCCCTATTTAAGATGCAGCAATGCTAAGACTTTCGCAATCAATCCACGATAACCCTTACGGGCTATAAGTCAATAGCTCATCACGGTTATGGTGCTGATGCTGTCGCATTTCCAAGGGCATTGATAGTTCTTCACCGCCCATGTTTTTTGAAGGTATGGAAATAGCCATCCGTTTGTGAACGGTTCACCTTGCTGACAGAAAAGATGAGCTTGCTGCCCACTCCTTTGACGGCAGCTTCAACTCCATTCAAGCGCACTGATCGAACCGGCTATGGACAGTGGGCAGTTTATTCAACCTCAGCTTCTTTCAATTCCCTGCGTTAAAGTCCCAGACCAAGGCAAGAGCCGGCCCGGAAAGACGCAATTGAAAATCTGACATGCCGGGCAGCCCTTCTCCATTCACTTCCCAGATGGCGTAACCCGCACGCAGGGTCAGATTATCTTGGAAGGCATTTGCATAGAACAATTCGTAATGCGCCATACTGTTCACACCATGGTCAGATGACGATAGGAATGCTGAAACACGACCCTGGAGGCTGGTGCTTGGGTTCAAGCGCCAGATCAAGCCGACTCTTGCTAGCGGTCCGCGGCTGTAGAGGTGATCGGAAGCGTATTGCGTGGATGAGGACACGGCCAAGTTGAGCGACGAGAATCCGGCTCCTGCACTTACTTCCAGGCCCAGAGAGCGTTCAGAAAAAAATTTGCGCCAGCGCCACGATACGTTGGCAAAGTCATAGTTGAAATCGTTTCGGAGCTGATCCGGTGAGAATTTTGTGCCGTTGAGGATGACAGGAGGTTGTCCTGTTACGAGCGACTGTGAATCGCTGCCTTTCGCTTTTGCAATCCCGATCTCGATCGCATTTCCGGTGTGAAGTTCAGAGGCGGCTTGCGTGCCGTCGCCAAAGTTGATGTTTGCACTGAGTGCAGGAAGAGCGACACGGTTGTCCTCTGCATCTATCCGTGTGGTTGCTGTGCCGCAGCCCCCCAGGATCAAAGCGGCGAGCATTACAGTGAGCAGGTGTGTGGTGGTGCGGCGTGTTCCGATTTTATTAAGTTCTGCGAAGCTCATGCCGGGATACTCTGTAGATAAGGAATTTCATTCAAGGTTAAAATGAAACAGCAATTCTACATGCGGTTTGTATTACGAATTCATTTATTTCAACACAGCACCTGCCAATACGGATACTCCTTATGGGTTATAGTTGGATAGCTCATCACGGCTATGGATAGCAGGCCAGCCATTTACGCATACTACGCACCTTGAAATAATGGCCCTTGTCCTGTCTTGATCAGCCGCGATTGATAGCAAAAACCAACTGCACATAATTGATGAAAACCCATAATTTCGGCGACTCGCAGAGCACGATCACTCCGCTGCACGATCCGCTTGCTTCACCCGTTCCCGACGCAAAGAACGAGGTGCGCAACACCACATGTTACATGTGTGCTTGTCGCTGCGGGATACGCGTGCATCTGCGCGATGGCGAGGTGCGCTACATCGACGGCAACCCCAATCATCCGCTCAACAACGGCGTGATCTGCGCCAAGGGCAGCTCCGGCATCATGAAACAATACTCTCCCGCGCGGTTGACCAAGCCGCTGCGCCGCAAGCCGGGAGCGGACCGCGGTGCCGGCGAGTTCGAGGAGATCAGTTGGGAAGAAACTTTCGATATTCTCGCCGAAAGGCTGGGAAAGATACGCGCCACCGACCCAAAGAAATTCGCGCTGTTTACCGGGCGCGACCAGATGCAGGCGCTGACCGGATTATTCGCGCGCCAGTTCGGCACGCCCAACTATGCCGCGCACGGCGGGTTCTGCTCGGTGAACATGGCAGCCGGGATGATCTACACCATTGGCGGATCGTTCTGGGAATTCGGCGGGCCTGATCTGGAGCGTGCCAAGTTGTTCATCATGATCGGCACGGCGGAAGACCATCACTCCAATCCGATGAAGATCGCGATCTCGAAATTCAAGCGCGAGGGTGGCCGCTTCATTTCGATCAATCCGATACGCACCGGCTACTCGGCGATCGCTGACGAATGGGTGGGCATACGTCCCGGCACTGACGGTGCGCTGTTGCTCGCGCTGATCCACGAGATCATCGCGCTCGGATTGTACGACCGCGATTTTCTGGTGCGCTACACCAACTCCGGTCAACTGGTGAACCTCGACGACAAGCATGACGAATTCGGCATGTTCGTGCGCACCGAGGTGCCTGGGGAAGAAGGTTGTTACGACCCGCAGAATAAATTGTGGTGGGATCGCAATACGAATAAGCCGGTCATCACGCACAGCGAGGGAGCTGATCCATACCTGTTCGGCGAATTCAAACTGTCCGACGGCACGCCGGTCAAGCCCGCGTTCCAGTTGTTGCAGGATCGGGTAAAGGATTACACGCCGGAGTGGGCGAGCGAGATCACCGGCATTCCGGTCGAGACGATACGCCGTCTCGCCCATGAGATGGGCATCACGGCGCGTGACGAGACCATCGAATTGCCGATCGCATGGACGGATTCATGGGACAAGGAACACGACAGTGTCACCGGCAATCCGGTAGCCTTTCACGCGATGCGCGGATTGGCGGCGCATTCCAACGGTTTTCAGACGATACGCTCGCTGGCCATTCTGATGACGCTGCTCGGCACGATCGATAGGCCTGGCGGCTTCCGCCACAAGACCCCGTTCCCGCGCCCGATACCTCCCTGCGCACGCACGCCCAATGACCCGCGCGCGGTACAGCCCAACACGCCGCTGGATGGCATGGCGCTGGGTTGGCCATCCGATCCGGACGATCTGTTCGTCAATGTTGACGGTACACCGGTGCGCATAGACAAGGCGTTCTCGTGGGAGTATCCGCTGTCGGTGCACGGCATGATGCACAACGTGATCACCAATGCCTGGCGCGGCGACCCCTACAAGATAGACACGCTGCTGATCTTCATGGCCAACATGGGTTGGAACTCGACGATGAATACTGTCGAGGTGCGCAAGATGCTCACCGACAAGGAAGAGAATGGCGAGCACAAGATCCCGTTCATCGTGGTCTGCGATGCGTTTCATTCCGAGACGACGGCCTTCGCGGACTTGATCTTACCGGACACGACTTATCTGGAACGCCACGATGTGATGTCGATGCTGGACAGGCCGATCTCCGAGTTCGACGGCCCGGTGGATTCGGTGCGCATTCCGGTGCTGCCGCCGACTGGTGAATGCAAGCCATTTCAGGAAGTGTTGATCGAGCTGGGCTCGCGTTTGAAACTGCCCGCCTTCGCCACCAAGGAAGGCAAGCGCAAGTATCGCGATTACCCCGATTTCATCGTGAACTATGAGACCGAGCCCGGCTCCGGTCTCGGCTTTCTGGCAGGCTGGCGCGGCAAGAATGGCGAAAAATCATTGCTCGGCGAACCCAATCCGAAACAATGGGAGATGTACGAAAAAAACAACTGTGTGTTCCATTACGAGTTGCCGCGCTCATACCAGTACATGCGCAACTGGAACAAGGGCTATCTGGAATGGTCGCAGCGCAACCGCATCACGCGCTATGGCGAACCTATCCTGATCCACCTGTATTCCGAGGTGTTGCAGAAATTCCGCCTCGCCGCACAAGGCCGTGGCATCACGCGCAAGCCGCCGGCGCATCTGGCGAAACGCATCGAAGACTATTTCGATCCGCTGCCGTTCTACTACGAGCCGCTGGAAACGCAGCTCAGTGATAAACAAAAGTATCCACTTGCGGCCGTGACGCAGCGCCCGATGGCGATGTACCATTCGTGGGATTCGCAGAATGCATGGTTGCGCCAGATTCACGCGCACAATTATCTGTACGTGAATCCGCTCGCCGCGCAGGAGGCAGATATCGCGGACGGTGGCTGGATGTGGGTGGAATCGCAGTGGGGCAAGGTGCGTTGCATGGCGAGATACTCCGAGGCGGTGGAGCCGGGCACGGTGTGGACCTGGAACGCGATCGGCAAGGCGGCTGGCTCATGGAACCTGTCGCCCGATGCAAACGAATCGCAGAAGGGATTCCTGCTTAATCACCTTATCTCCGAAGAGTTGCCCGCCAATCCTGACGGCTCGCGCTATTCCAATTCCGATCCGATCACCGGGCAGGCCGCCTGGTACGACGTGCGCGTGCGCATCTACAAGGCGGAAGAGGGCGAGGCTGAGCAGACCTCGCCGCAATTTGAAACCATGAAGCGCTATCCGAACATGAAAGAACCGCCAAAATGGATGGCGTATTTCGGTGGCAAGAAGGGCGGGAATAAATGACCCAGCTTGCGCTAGTCATCGATCTGAATGTTTGCGTGGGATGTCATGCCTGCGTGACCAGTTGCAAGGAATGGAATACTTCAGGTGCGTCCGGGCCGTTGTGCGACGAGAATCCTTATGGTGCCGATCCGACCGGGACATTCTTCAACCGCGTGCAGACCTTCGAAGTCGGGCAATATCCCAATACCGAAACGGTACATTTCCCCAAGTCCTGTTTGCATTGCGAAGACCCGCCCTGTGTGCCGGTGTGCCCGACCGGCGCATCGTACAAGCGCAAGGAAGATGGCATCGTGCTGGTGGATTACGACAAGTGCATAGGCTGCAAATATTGCGCCTGGGCATGCCCTTATGGCGCGCGCGAAATAGACGAGAAGCAGAAGGTGATGAAGAAGTGCACACTGTGCGTGGATCGCATCTACGATACGAACTTGCCGGAGTCCGATCGCAAGCCCGCGTGCGTGATGGCCTGTCCGACCAGTGCGCGCTTGTTCGGCGATGTGCATGATCCCGAATCGATAGTTTCGAAGGCGATACGCGAAAGCGCCGGTTATGCACTGATGCCGGAGTGGGGCACGCAGCCGGCCAACCATTATTTGCCGCGGCGCAAAACCAACATCAAGATACATGAGGACGAACTTGAACGCGTCGACAATCCGCTCAAGGTTGACGGTAAACTGCCCAAACCGAAAAAGTCCGATCCGACGCTTGACGACGTCACGTCATGGTAATTATTTTCAAGAGCGCATCTCTAAAAATTCAGAGTTCGCCAAAATGCAAGGCGCGGAAAAAATTTCGCCGCGCCGCATATGCAGTGATATGTAAGCAAGAAATTTTTTTCGCAACGCAGCAGTTTGGATGAAATCTGGATTTTTAATATGAAACCGGCCTTATCAGTTATTTTTCTCACCACCCTGATCGGTGTTGGTCAAGGTTTGTTTCTCGCGCTGTTCACCCAGCAGTCTTACGCGCTGTTTGATTTGCTGCCGCATCAGGAAGCGAGATTTTATGGGTGGGGCAGCCTGCTGGCGCTGCTGTTCACAATGGCCGGATTGATCGCATCCTTCTTTCATCTGGGCCGCCCGGAACGTGCTTGGCGCTCGGCGACTCAGTGGCGTACTTCTTGGCTTTCACGCGAGGTCATCGTTCTGCCTGCGTTCATGGGAATATTGTTTCTGTATGGAGTATTTCATTTGAGCGGTTTCGATCCGGTGCTGGTGAAGCTTCCCGGCGGGTTGAACATCAATGCGACGATCATTCTGGGTGGTGTTGGTACAATACTGGCCTTCGCACTGTTCGTGAGCACTGGCATGATCTACGCATGTTTACGCTTTTTGCAGGAATGGAATTCGCCATTGACGGTGATCAATTTCATCTTGCTGGGAAGCGCATCCGGCTTTATGCTGGCGACGCTGTATGCCGCCATGTTCGCGCCTTCGCAAGCGGGCTTCCTGGGCGGCTGGGCGATCATCATCACTGTGTTTGGATTGGTGGGGCGCAGTGCGTCGCTGTGGCGCAATGCGCGTCTCAAATCAAAGTCGACAACGCAGACTGCAATCGGCATCAAGCATCCGCTTATCGTTCAGAAGGATCAAGGCTCTATGGGCGGATCGTTCAACACGCGGGAATTCTTCCATGGCAAAAGTGCGGCGTTTGTCAGTAGGGTGAAAACAGTTTTTCTGTTATTCGCATTTGCTGTTCCGTTGTTGATGTTGGCTGTTGATTTTTCCCATGCTTCGGTATCGTTGTTGTGCGTTGCATTTGTTTCGCAATATGTAGGGCTGCTAGCAGAGCGCTGGTATTTCTTCGCCGAGGCAAGGCATCCGCAGAATCTTTATTATCAAGGGGTCTCCTGATGCCCGGCTCAACATGCCAGACGCAGCGCGTTATGATGGCCTGTGATTGAGTAAAATAAACTACATGTGAACAACACACCATCGGACAACGCCACACAATCAATGCCTAATCTTCTCCTAAGATTTTTTCCATTCCTCGGATGGCAGCGCTTTACGTCACAAACCGTCCGGGAAGATGTGATCGCCGGGATCACCGTTTCGCTGGTTGCTATTCCGCAGGCACTGGCCTACGCGCAACTGGCTGGGGTGCCGCCATACTATGGCTTGTACGCCGCATTCATCCCGACCATCATAGGCGTGTTGTTTGGCTCTTCGGCTATTCTGTCTACCGGCCCGGTGGCCATGACATCCCTGCTAACTGCTGCGAGTCTCGCCCCGATGGCTGCGGCTGGATCCCAACAGTTTTATGCTTTTGCGATTTTGCTTGCACTGCTTTCCGGGCTGATCCAGATCGGTTTCGGACTGGCGCGCATGGGCGTGTTGCTCAACTTTCTTTCTCATCCCGTGCTGATGGGTTTCATCAATGCCGCTGCGCTCATCATTGCGCTCTCCCAAATCCCGGCATTCCTTGGCATCTCAATAATACAAAGCAAACACCTGCTGCTGGATACCTGGAACGTTCTGACGAATTTCGATGCGCTGCATGGCATGTCCTTGGCATTTGGTTTGGGCTCATTCGCGCTGCTTTATTTGTTCAAAAAGGTCTTTCCCAAGCTTCCGGGCGTGCTGCTTACCGTCGGGTTTCTCACCTGGGTCAGCTTTATGGTGGGATTTGCGGAGCACGGCGGCAGGGTGGTGGGGGAGATTCCCAAAGGCTTGCCCAGCCTGACCGTTCCCTCCTTCGAGTGGTCGGCGATCCGCAACATGCTGCCTGCGGCGTTCGTGGTTGCATTAATAAGCTTTGTGGAAGCGATGTCGAGCTGTAAGGTGATCGCCTTCAAGACCCGCACCCGCTGGGATGAGAATCAGGAGTTGATCGGGCAGGGATTGGCGAAAGTCGCCGCCGCTTTTTGCCAATCCATGCCGGTCAGCGGATCGTTCTCCCGCTCGGCGCTCAACCTCTCTGCCAATGCCAGAACAGGATTGTCATCGTTGATCAGCGCTGGTTTCGTATTTGCGACGCTGATGTTTTTTACCGGTGCGCTGTATCACTTGCCCAAGCCTGTGCTGGCCGCGCTGATCATGATGGCGGTGGTTAATCTGGTTAACGTCAAGAGCATTCAACATGCATGGCAAGCAAGCAGGGATGACGGTATCGCCGCAATCACCACTTTTTTTGCCACCCTGATGTTCGCTCCCAACATCCAGGACGGCATCCTTGTCGGCATCATGTTATCTTTAGTGCTGTTCTTTTACCGGCGCATGCGCCCGCGTATCATCATTACTCTCGGACTACATGCGGATGGAACGTTGAGGGATGCGGTGCGCTTCGATCTGCCGTCGCTGCCGCCGCAGATCGGCGCGCTGCGTTTCGACTCGTCGCTGTTGTTCTTCAACGTGGCTTATTTTGAAGATGCTGTGCTGAAACTGATACAGCGCAAACCGGATGCCAAATATATCCTGATCGTTGGAAGCGGCATCAATCACCTGGACGGATCAGGCGTTGAGATATTTTACAGTCTGTCCAAACATCTGCACGATAATGGCATCACGCTGGCATTCAGCGGACTCAAGATGCAGGTGCTGGAGGTGATGGAGCGCACCGGTTTGATTGAAGCCATCGGCAAGGACAATATCTTCAGCGCCGACAGGATTGCCATTGAAACTCTGCTAGCACGCATCCAATCTGAGTCGGTATCACAGCCGGTGTAATCGCCTCGCCGCTCGCGGATGCCTTTGCGATTACATTCGGTGCGCAACCGGGAATTCGCATCAAAAGACTCCAGTCAGAATGGTTAAAAGGCAAGGGCGTGTTTTGCCTCGAAGGGGTTCTTGTACCCTGTAGGGATCACGCCCCAACGATTTAGAATCCAAATAATGATTATTTCTGTGCGCTGATTGCGGTGAGTATGCCTTGTAATATCGCCGTGGGGGTGGGCGGGCAACCGCTGACCATCACGTCCACCGGAATCACATTGGAAACTTTGCCACAACTCGCGTAGCTCTCGCTCCCGCCATCAGGAGATCCGTCATTAGAACAAAAGATTCCGCCATCGCAGGCGCAATCGCCGATCGCCACCACCAACTTGGGCTCCGGTGTGGCGTCAAAGGTGCGCTTGAGCGCGGTTGCCATATGGCGCGACACCGGGCCGGTAACCAGAAGCATGTCGGCATGGCGCGGGCTGGCGACGAATTTTATTCCTAGTCCTTTAATGTTGTAATAGGCGTTGGTGACCGCATGTATCTCCAATTCGCAACCGTTGCATGATCCGGCATCCACATGGCGGATGTTCAGCGCGCTGCCAAACACGTGCAGAATTTCCTCCTGCAGCCGTTGTGCATCGACACGCAACGCCTCGTCAGGCAATGGCGGGCTTTCGGTTTTGATGCCTGTCTTGATGATCTGTTTGATGAGCTGGTACATTAAAGGTCTTGCCCTGAATAACTGAGGTTGAACGATTTGTTGATCAGCGGGAAATCCGGAACGATGTTGCCGATGACGGCATGCTCCAACGCCGGCCAGTTTTGCCAGGACGGATCATGCGGATGGACGCGCGTGAGTTTGCCTTGCGCATCGGTGTGGATCGCCACCAGCACTTCGCCGCGCCAGCCTTCAATCATGCCTATTCCAAAGCCATGCGCGGGCAGTTTTTCGAGTGGCGCCGACAAGATATCGTCATGAACCAGGTTGGCCAGAATCTCGCGCTGCAAACGCAAAGATTCGAACAACTCGTCGAAGCGCACGATGACACGCGCCGCGACATCACCGTTGCGATAGGTCGCCATTTGCACGTCCAGCTTGTCGTATGGGGCGCAGGGAAACTGTACGCGCGCATCCCAGGCCTGTGAACTGGCGCGCCCGGCCAAGCCGCATAGCCCAAGCTGCGCGGCGAGTTTCGGTGCTATGCGCCCGGCGCCGATGAAGCGATCCTGCACTCCGGCATGTTCGTCATAGATGCCGCGCAGCAAACGCACATCGCGTTCCAGCATCGCGCATTCTTCGAGCAGCGTCTGTTTGTCCGATTCCGACAAGGCCACTGCTACTCCGCCCGGAACGATCTTGTCCATCAGGTAGCGATGACCGAACAGCGCGGCATTGTTGCGCAGCAATTGCTCCTTCAAGATCCAGAACTGCGCAAAGCCGAACGACAACGCGACATCATTGCCGAGATAGCCAAGATCGCCCAGATGATTGGCAATGCGTTCGCGTTCCAGGAATAATGCGCGCAGCCACAGCGCCCGATCCGGCGGCGTGACGGCGGCGATGCTTTCCGCTGCCATGGCATATGCCCATGCATATGCGACCGTGCTGTCGCCGCTCACGCGCCCCGCGAGTTTTGCGCCCTGCTGCAGGTTCATGCTTTCGAAACGTTTCTCTATACCCTTGTGGGTGTAGCCCAATCGCTCTTCAAGGCGCAGCGTTTTTTCGCCGACCACAGAAAAACGGAAATGTCCCGGTTCGATGATGCCCGCATGCACCGGCCCGACCGCAATTTCATGCACGCCTTGTCCTTCCACTTGCACAAAGGGGTAGGCATCCGATTCTTCCGTGCGGCTCTTCGCGGCATCGAAATCCTTGCGCAACGGAAAACTGCCGCCATGCCACGCGGCGTGGCGCAACCATTTGCGATGGTCATGGCCTTCGTGTGCGTAAATGCCAAGCAGATCATATGCCGCACGTTGCATACGATTCGCTACCGGAAAAATCTGGCTGATGTCAGGATAGCTGGGCAGATCGTTGGGCAATGGTACGTTCAAGCAAATTAATCCCTTCTCATTGACCAGTGCGACATGCAACGCAAAGCCCTTGTTCTGTTCACGCTCATCACTGCCCCACAATGCCACCAGTCTCCCGCCGCCGTCGGATACGCTCTGGCAAGTCGGTTGCAGATCGTCGGGCTTGATCACTCCGGACCACGCGGGAATGGCGCCGGAAAGTTTGGTCAAGTGCACATTGGGATTGTTTATAGGCATCGTTTATCCTCCCAGCAAAGCCGCAGCCTGGCGATACCAGTCAGCCAGATAGGGCGGCATATACAGCCCGAGGATCAACACCAGCAACAAGTGCGCGAACACCGGGATTAGCGCCGGCTGGTGTGGCAGACGGCGTGCCGTGGTTTCGCCGAACACGATGGGCTGCACCTTGCCGAAGATCGCGGCGAACGCGATGCCGAGCGCGATCAGCAGGATCGGCGTCGCCCACGGATAGTCGTGCATCGCGGTGGTGATGATCAGGAATTCGCTGGCGAACACGCCGAACGGCGGCATACCCAGAATCGCCAGCGTGCCGAGCATCAGCCCCCAGCCCACCGTGGGGCTGACTTGCATCATGCCGCGTATGTTTTCCATTTGTTGCGTGCCGGATTTTTGCACCGCATGGCCGACCGCGAAGAAGATCGCCGACTTGGTCAGCGAGTGCACGGTCATGTGCAGCATCGCCGCGAAAGTGGCCACCGGCCCGCCCATGCCGAATGCAAAGGTGACCAGCCCCATGTGCTCGATCGAGGAATAGGCGAACATGCGCTTGATATCCTTTTGCCGCGACAGGAACAAGGCGGCGACCACCACCGACAACAGGCCGAATCCCATCATCAGGTTGCCCGCGAGATGTGTACCCAAGGCTCCGTCCACCAATACCTTGCAACGCATCACCGCACATAACGCGACATTCAGCAGCAGGCCGGAAAGCACGGCAGATACCGGCGTGGGTCCTTCCGCATGGGCGTCAGGCAGCCAGCTGTGCAGCGGCACCAGACCGATCTTGGTGCCATAGCCCACCAGCAAAAACACGAACGCCAGTTTGAGCACCGTGGGTTCAAGACTGCCTTTGACCTGATTCAAGTGCGTCCACAGCAACGCCGTGCCGCCTTCGCCGAGCACGCGCTCTGCGGCAAAATACAACAGGATCGTGCCGAACAATGCGAGCGCGATGCCCACGCCACACAGAATGAAATACTTCCATGCCGCCTCGATGCTGGCGGGGGTGCGGTACAGGCTGACCAGCAACACAGTCGTCAGCGTGGCCGCCTCCATCGCTACCCAGATGATGCCCATGTTGTTGGAAGTCAGCGCCACCAGCATGGCCAGCGTGAACAGCTGGTACATGCTGTAGTACAGATGTAGCATCTGCGTGGTGAGCTTGCCGTGATGTTGTTCGATGCGCATATAAGGCCGCGAGAACAGCGAGGTGGTGAACGCCACGAATGCGGTCAGCGCGACCAGGAACACATTGAACTGGTCGATGAAGAACTGTTCGTTGAACGCGACTTGAGGCCCCGAGTCGATCACGCGCATCGTCAGCACCACCGCTGCGATGAAGGTGCCGAAACTCATCAGCGAATTCAGCTCCGCCGCCCAACTGCGCGAGCCGAATGCGGCCAGCAGCAGGCCGCCCATCAACGGGGTGAGCAACAGCGCCATGAGCTGCAAATCAATCATCCTTGAGTCGTTCCATGTGGCGGATGTCCAGACTGTCAAAGGTCTCGCGTATCTGGAAGAAAAAGATGCCGAAAATAAAGGTCGCCACCAGCACATCCAGCGCGATGCCCAGTTCCACCACCAGCGGCATCCCGTGTGTGGCGCTGGTCGCGGCGAAGAACAGCCCATTTTCCATCGCCAGAAAACCAACCACCTGTGGGACGGCCTTGCGCCGCGTCAGCATCATCAGCAGCGACAGCAGCACGCTGGCCAGTGCTATACCGATCAGACCGCGCGTGATGCTCTCGGAAAGTTGCGAGATCGGCGCGGCCAGGTTGAAGGCGAAAATCACCAGCCCGATGCCGACCAGCATCGTGGTTGGAATATTGATCAGCGTTTCCACGTCCCATCTCACGTTCAGCTTGCGTATCAGGCGATGCAACAGCCAGGGCAAGACCAGCACCTTGAGCAACAGCGTCAACCCGGCGGAATAATACAAATGGCGCTGATCCGTCGAGTACGCCACCACGAAGGTACTGAGCGACAACACCAGCCCCTGCCAGGCAAACAAATTGATCAGCGACAGGATGCGGCGTTGCGACAGCATCGCAAAGGCGATCAGCAACAGCATCGCCGCAAGCAGATTGATCAATTGTATGGTGTGAGTCATCGTCATGCGCCCAATAAAAAATGGATCAACAACCCTAATACCGCCAGCAAAAATGCCGTGCCCAAAAACTCGGGCGCGCGGAAGATACGCATCTTGGCGAGCAGCGCTTCCAGCAAAGACAGTGCGGCGCCGGCCAATATCAGCTTCACCAGCAGCGCGAAGATGGCCAGCGGCAGCGCGCTCCCCCAATTTCCAGCCATGGCACCCACTTCGGCAATGCCGTAGGGAACGAACAGCGCGATGCCTATGGAAATATAAGCGAACAGCTTGAGGCTGCTCGCCCACTCCACAAGCGCCAGGTGGCGCGCCGAATACTCGAGGATCATCGCCTCGTGGATCATGGTTAACTCAAGATGCGTGGCAGGATTGTCTATCGGAATGCGCGCATTCTCGGCCAGCAGTACGATCACGAAAGCCAATCCGGCAAAGGCGAGGCTGGGATACAAGACAAACTGGTGATGCGCCAGCGCATCCACGATGCGCGGCAGTTGTGTCGAGTGGCTGATCAGCGAAGCGGTGAAGAACACCATTAACAACGCCGGTTCGGCGAGAAACGAAACCAGCATCTCGCGCCGAGCGCCGAGCGTGCCGAATGCCGTGCCGATGTCCATCGCGGCGAGTGCGATGAACACCCGCGCCAGCGCAAACACACCGACCAGCGCGATCACATCGGCGGCGGGCGAGAACGGCAGATCCACCGCGATGATCGGAATAATCGCCGCCGCCAGCCACATGCAGCCGAACAAAATATAGGGTGTGACGCGGAACAATGGCGAAGCGTTATAGGCCATCACCGCATCCTTGTGAAACAGTTTGCGCAGCGTTCGATAGGGCTGCAACAGGCCTGGACCGGAACGGTTTTGCAGCCAGGCGCAGCACTGGTTCACCCAACCCGTCAGCAACGGCGCAAGCGCCACCACCAGCAATGACTGGTAGAGTTGAAACAGGATGCCGAGCGCTTGATCAGTGGTCATCACACAAACGCCAGCAACACGACCAGCGTGACAAAGGTATAACTCAAATACAAGTGAATGCGCCCATGTTGCAACAACGAAGCCAGGGATGAAAGTTTTTCGGTGATGCTTTTGATCGGCAGGTACAGCGCGAACCAGAGGCGGTCATCGCTGCGGCCGTGATAGCGCGGATGGGTATCGAAGGCACTCGGCAACTCGCTTTCGATGCGGAAGAACGGCTCGAAGATGCGGCGGATCGGCTGGCCGAATCCTTCGGCGGTGTCCTGCATACGCGAAGTTTGTGCCGGGAAGCCGCAGTCCCAGGCCGGGCCGCGGCGCAGCCGGCCGTGATAAAAATAATGCACCACCAACGCGGTCACCAGCATGACCCCCAGCACCGCCAATAGGAAATACACCGGGCTGTAGCTGGCGCGTTCGATGTCAACCGGCGCGAGGAACAACCAACCGGCTGCTGCATTGCCCAGCCCCCGCCCAACCAATAGCTGCGTCACCAGATCGAGTTGCCGCACCACACAGACAGGTGCCAGGCCCAGCGCCACACAGGCCAATGCCAGCCAGCCTAGCCCGATGCGTTCCCAGATGCCGGCATCGTGGGGCTGCGTCTTTACTTCTCCACGCGGCTGGCCGAGGAAAATGATCCCGTAGAATTTCACCATCACATACGCCGCCAGCGCAGCAGCCAGCGCAATCACTGCCGCCGCTACCGGGATCAGCATGTTGATGTAGCTGTTGGGCAAACCCGGCGACAGCAGGAACGCCTGCAACAGCAGCCATTCCGAAACGAATCCGTTGAATGGTGGCAAGCCGGAAATCGACAGCACGCCGACCAGCATCAGCACCGCGACCCAGGGCATGTGATGGATCAGGCCGCCCATGCGTCCCATGTTGCGCTCGCCGGTAGCGTGCAAGATCGAACCTGTGCCGACGAACAGAAGGCATTTGAAGAATGCGTGATTCAGGCTGTGGTACAGCATTGCGGTGAGCGACAACGCCGCCAGCGCGTCCTTGCCATAGACATGGAAGATGATGGCCAGGCCAATACCTACCAACAGCAGCCCGATATTTTCTATCGAAGAATAAGCCAGCAATCTTTTCATGTCACCCTGCACGGCGGCAAACATCACGCCGAAGATCGCGGTGACCAGACCCAACGCCAACGCCAACACCCCCCACCACCATTGTTGCGCGCCCAGCGAATCACCCAACAAATCGAATGTGAAGCGCAGGATCCCGTAGATCGCCGTTTTCAGCATGATGCCGCTCATCAATGCGGAAACCGGCGAGGGCGCAGCAGGATGGGCTTCGGGCAACCATACGTGCAGCGGCAGCAGACCTGCTTTCGCACCGAAGCCAAACAATGCCAGCAGAAATGCCACCGATGCCCAGAACGCCGATAGATGAGCGCCTCGCATCGCCACAAAGGTGTAAGCACCGATGCCATGCCCGCCCTGCATCACGCCAAAGCTGAGCAAGATCGCGATGGCCCCGACGTGGGCGATCAGCAAATACAGATAACCCGCCTTGCGGATATCAGGAACATTGTGGTCGGTAGTGACCAGAAAATAGGAAGACAACGCCATCGTTTCCCACGCCACCATAAACATATAGGCATCATCAGCCAGCAGCACCAAGGCCATGCTGGCAAGGAACAGGTGATATTCCAGACTAAGCAAGCCCAGCGTATTGCCCTGCATGGATTTGAAATAGCCTGCGCTGAACAGCGATACACCGAACGATGCGCCGCCCAACAGGATCAGGAAAAACGCGGAGAGCGGGTCGAGACGAAGATGCAGCGGCAGATCCGGCAGGCCCATAGGCAAGATAGCATAGCTGGCAACCTCACCGAGCGCCCACAAACCTGTGGCAGCAAGCGCTAGCGAAACAATTGCGCCGAAGGGGAAGATGACATTGATGATGAGGTGCGGGCTGCGCTGTAGCGCCAAACCCAGCAATCCCAGTGCCAGCCAAAGCACAATGACCGCGCCCGCAACGTCCAATGGCAATACACCGACAATGTCCATCCTGATTGTTTTTCCTCAGATGTGCTGATTGGCCAAACTGCGTAATTGGGCGATTCTACTCCCTGATGAAACTTCTAGCCATCCGACTAGGTTGCCAAAAGACAGCAACCAAGTCGTTGGTTATCTGCTGCACTGTCCTCAACTCTGGTTGTGAATCACTCCAAATTTTTTTCATTAGCAACACACGCATGTTTCGCAATAACGTACTGCCGGGCGTGATGATTTGCCGCGTGTTCGGCGATTGTTCTTCGGTGCGGCAGACAAGCTGGAAACCATACTGCAATAATCGCACGAAGTGCCTGAAGTGCTGATATTGGAAATGCACGAGGTCATCAGCATGGATGGCAGCGCGCTGCATATGCTGGAACACCTGCACGGCAAGCTGCGCAAAAACGGACAACACTTGATCCTGTGCGGCCCGCATACCCAGCCGTATTTCCTGATGCATCAGGCAGGATTCTTCGAGAAGATCGGCAAAGAAAATGTGGTGGAATCTTTGGATGAGGCGATCATACGAGCCAAGGCATTGCTTAAGACATGAACACAAATATAACCCTCCTTGGCTATGTCTCACTTCCTTAAAGGTTATAGACCATGGCAAGTTTGCAATGCTAACTTTACAGCACGATCGATTCTGCGGTATCTTTTGCGTGCGGGATATCTTGTGGCATCTCAATTTAATGCCAGATGAGATGGGCAATTCGTCGAGCGCACGCCATCCATCGATGGCGACCTGAAGGGTTGGCTCCAAGTCATCGCTCAATTGCGCAGCATCCCTGCGGTAAGCGCCATTCCCGGTCATGGTTCGGTGACGGCAGGCTGGCGGGGGCGCTGGGTAACGAGAGCCGCTATCTTTCCACGCTGCTTGAAGATGTGCGTACCGCTATCACACAAGGAAAATCTATGGAGCAAGCCATAGATGGATCCGTCCAGTCAGAACAAGGCAAATGGATATTGTTCGATATCGTCAATAGACGTAATATTAAGTCTCGTATTCCCAGCGCTGGAGTGGGAGTGATTTCTTCTGTTGCCGCACCTTGCTGGAATCGGTAATGAATTGTTTGAAAAATAACCCCAACGGGTTATCCCTTGTACACTTAGTGGGTATGGACGCTGGTTAACCGGATATTCCTATAATATACGCCGCATCGTTGTTATCATGAGATACTGAATCTGGTTTTGGCGGTATTTTTAATATTTTGCAGGAGATGAACATGAACTTTGACAAGGAATTAGATGTGAGCGGAATGTCCTGCCCTTTGCCTATCCTGAAGACCAAAAAGGCGCTTGCCGACATGGCTTCCGGGCTGGTGTTAAAGATGATTGCGACCGATAGTGGCTCAGTCAAGGATAT
>JANXXH010000098.1 GCA_025350705.1 Gallionella sp. | reverse complement strand
CCGAGAAAAAGTAACCAAAAAGAAGGCGACCCCGGTTTGCCGCCCCTGCGGGGTACCCTCGATCAGCCGCAAGCAAGCGGGGCTGCGCAACTCGACCTGGCGGGGCGCACACCCCGCGCCCCACTGCGGGACTCGAACAGTGCTCGCCTAAACCTCCGCTTCCTTGCGGCTGATCGAGGCGGCGCACAGGGGAGGAAAAAACGAAAATCCAAAACCTTAAAATCGTAGGGTGGGCAAATTGCCCACCGTTATTTTATTGTCAGCGTGGGCAGGTAAGACTTGCCCACCCTACGCTCGCTATCTTCGAAAACTCGAGTGGACTATGCGAAGCCAAATAGTAGGCAATCACGAAGAATATGCCAGAAAAGGCGTTCCGAAGAAGGAAACTAATGTTGAATGCGTTTAGCATTGAGTCCATGGGCGTACACTTTAGGGTTATTTATTCCGGTTCTCAATAACAGTTGCCGGTATTGGCTCGAGCGTTGGTCGCTTTAGCTCAGGGTCGCCTTGCGACAAACAGCGAAACTGAACTTCGGCGGCAGGGGTTTTCCCCCAAGCAACGTCATTCTGGCTCGTACTGATGGGGAGCATTTGTTTTCCGATGCTATTGCAATAATCTGAAGCTTCTTTCATCACCTTGGCTTTTTGGACTCCGCCTGACGTGAATCCCCATTCCGAATTTGCGATCATGTATGTATCCGAGCCAATCGAAACCACACCGGAATGAGCGCAAGCAGATAAGATCGCCGCCGCCGCAATCAAGATAATATTCTTCATTTGTACTCCTTGAGGTTTGATTGGAAAGTCCGCAGGTAAGCATGAATGTTTCTGTTTAGTAGAGATTCATCTCGTGAGCAAATTCAAGAGGCCCAATAGTCATTAGACGTTCTCCTTTTGGCCGCTTGTTGCCAGTCACGACTGTCCGCTTTCTTGCTGGATACTTTACACCTCGACCGGCAGCCAGAGGCGAAATGTACCGGAGTCAGATTGTTTTGCCTATCTACTTTTGTAAGGTGGGCAACTTGTTGCCCACCCGTTTTTCGGTTTTTCTTTTCGATGTTCACCCCCTGAGCGCCGCCGAGTAGCGCAGGCTGGTCAGGGGATTTCGGCGAGGACTGTTTGAGCGAAGCGAGTTCCGCAGCCGCCTGACCTGTCGAGCAACGCAGGGTACCACGTAGCGGCGGCAAACCGGGGTCGCCTTTTCTTCGGTTATCTTCTTTTGGCGAAGCAAAAGAAGGTGACTAGCTGTCGGGCTACCCCCGACGGTTTTGACTTTTTTCATGTTGGGCACGCTACGCTTTGCCCAACCTACGCACTATTTTTCCACGCACATCAAAACATGCAGATGAAGAATCAAAGTTTCTACCCCCATTCTAGCCCTCCCCCTGCAAGGGTGAGGGGATAGCGTCCCCTACAAATCCAGCAACACTCTCCCAGGAAACTCCAACGCCTCCTTGATCGTAGCCAAAAACAGCACCGCCTCCCGTCCATCAATAATGCGATGATCGTAAGACACTGCAAGATAATTCATCGGGCGGATCACGATCTGCCCGTTCTCCACCACAGCCCTGTCCTTGGTCGCATGGATGCCGAGTATCGCGGATTGCGGCGGGTTGATGATCGGCGTAGAGAGCATCGAGCCGAACACGCCGCCGTTGGAAACGCTGAACGTACCACCGGTGAGTTCTTCCATCGTCAGCTTGCCGACCTTGGCGCGCGCGCCGAAATCGGCGATCTGTTTTTCGATGTCCGCGAAAGATAATTTATCGGCATCGCGGATGATGGGCACGACCAGGCCGCGCTCGCTGCCGATCGCCATGCCGATGTCGAAGTAGCCGTGGTAGATGATGTCGGTGCCATCCACCGAAGCGTTGACGATCGGGAATTTCTGCAATGCCAGCACCGCTGCCTTGACAAAGAATGAGGAAAAGCCCAACTTCACGCCATGCTTCTTTTCGAACGCATCCTTGTAGCGGTTGCGCAGATCGATCACCGGCTGCATGTTGACTTCGTTGAAGGTGGTCAGGATCGCGGCGTTCTGTTGCGATTGCAGCAGGCGCTCGGCGATGCGCTGGCGGATGCGCGTCATCGCCACGCGCTGTTCGGGGCGGTTGCCTGAAGGTGCAATAGTCGGAATGGCTTGTGGTGCATTGCTGCCCGCAACCTGCTGCATCGCATTCAGCACATCCTCCTTGGTGACGCGCCCGCTGCGTCCGCTGCCATGCAGGCTGGCCGCATCGATCTCATTTTCGCGCGCCAGTTTGCGCACCGAAGGCGGCACGGCGGAAATGGCCGTCGCGTGCGCCGCCGCAGTAACTGTTTGGGCCGCCACCGCCACAGTGTCGATCTGCGCGATCACTTCTTCGCTGCCCACCTTCTCGCCATCGCCTTTGATGATCTTGCTCAGCACGCCGCTCTTTGAAGCTGGAAGTTCCAGCACGACTTTGTCGGTCTCGACGTCGATCAGGTTCTCGCCTTCGACAACCGCCTCGCCGACACGCTTGTGCCAAGTCAGCAGCGTCGCTTCGGATACGGACTCGGACAATTGCGGAACTTTGACTTCAATGATGCTCATGGTGTGTTACTCCCGGTATAGGTTTGTTGTCGAGATCTTCGCGGAAGGCGGCTTCGATCACCGCTTTCTGTTGTTCCTGGTGCACCGCCATATAACCGGCTGCAGGTGCTGCGGATGATGGGCGCAGCGCATAATCGAGGCGCATGCCCTTGCGCAAATGGCGCAACAGATAATGCTGGATGCGATGCCATGCGCCCTGATTGCCCGGCTCTTCCTGGCACCACACCAGCTCGGTCGCTTTCGGATAGGCGGCGATCTGCGCGGCGAAGTCATCGTGCGGAAATGGATAAAGTTGTTCAATACGTATGATCGCCATATCCTCAATGCCCTTTGCACGCCGGGCCGCGAGCAGTTCATAATATACCTTGCCGCTGCATGCGATGATGCGGCGCACTTTATTGGCCTTCAGTGTATCCACTTCGGCGATCACTGGCTGGAAGCGGCCTTGTGTCAATTCAGTGATCGGTGAAGCAGCATCTTTACTGCGCAACAGACTCTTGGGTGTAAACACGATCAGCGGCTTGCGGAAGGGTCGCAACATCTGACGGCGCAGCAAATGGAACATTTGCGCCGGTGTGGATGGAATACACACCTGGATATTGTAGTCGGCACACAGTTGCAAATAGCGTTCGATGCGCCCGGAGGAATGTTCCGCACCCTGCCCCTCGTAGCCGTGCGGCAACAGCATCACCAGCCCGCACAACCTGCCCCACTTCACTTCGCCGGAGGCGATGAACTGGTCGATCACCACTTGCGCGCCGTTGGCGAAGTCGCCGAACTGCGCTTCCCACAGCACCAGCGAATTCGGCTCTGCCGTGGCATAGCCATATTCAAATCCCAGCACCGCTTCTTCGGATAGCAGCGAGTCGATCACCACAAAATCCGCCTGATTGGGCGCGAGATGCTGCAACGGCGAGTAGGCACCCTCATGCCACTCCTTGCGGTTCTGGTCATGCCAAGTGGCATGGCGGTGGAAGAACGTGCCGCGCCGGCTGTCTTGTCCGCTCAGCCGCACCGGATAACCTTCGGTGAGCAACGTCGCGTAGGCAAGGTTTTCCGCCATGCCCCAGTCCAGCGACAAATCGCCGCGCGCCATCGCGATGCGATCCTCAACGATCTTCTGCACGCGCGAATGCAGCATAAAATTTTCCGGCACAGTGGTCAGCGGGATGGACAATTGCTGCAAACGCTCCAGCGGCACGCCGGTGTTCACCGCGACATCCCAGGTTATGTCAGACTTAAAAAGTGTCCAGTCGACGATGCTTGGATCGAGTTTTACCTTGCTCTCTTTTTCCAGCGCGGGATGGATGGAATTGCGTCCCTCATCCATCGCCTTGCGGTAAGACGCCATCATCTCGTCCGCTTCGCCGTGCCGGATCACACCCTGCTCCGCCAAACGCTGCGCATATAGTGTGCGCGTGCCCGGATGCTGGCGGATGAAGCGGTACATGAAGGGCTGGGTGACCAGCGGCTCGTCCTGCTCGTTGTGACCGAGCTTGCGGAAACACACCAAGTCGATCACCACATCCTTGTTGAACTGCATGCGGAAATCCAGCGCGATCTCGGTGATCAGCAATACCGCATCGGGGTCGTCGGCATTCACATGGAAGATCGGCGCGTCGATCATCTTCGCCACGTCGCTGCAATAGGTGCTGGAGCGCACATCACGCGAATCGGATGCGGTGAAACCGATCTGGTTGTTGGTGATGATGTGCACCGTGCCGCCGGTGCGGTAGCCGCGTGTCTGCGACATCGCCAGCGTTTCCATCACCACGCCCTGCCCGGCAAATGCCGCATCGCCGTGCAACAGGATAGGCAATACTTTTGAACCATTGAAATCCTTGCGCCTGTGCTGGCGCGCGCGCACCGAGCCTTCCACCACCGGATTGACGATC
Organism: Gallionella sp.; assembly: GCA_025350705.1. Lineage (GTDB taxonomy): Bacteria > Pseudomonadota > Gammaproteobacteria > Burkholderiales > Gallionellaceae > Gallionella. The sequence goes on along the minus strand of JANXXH010000098.1, from coordinate 33,942 downwards.
TCCAGATGCGAAGGATTGAACGCCAAAGCGACGTGAACCACGCCGCCCCTGGTTTCGATGTCGGCGGAAAAACCCTGGTGATATTTCACGTCGCCGGAAGTCAGGTGCTCGGCGTGTATGCCCTCGAACTCGGCGAACAGCATGGAGGGTTGCTTGCCGAGAATATTGACCAGGACGTTCAATCGTCCGCGGTGCGCCATGCCGATCACGGTTTCCTGTATGCCTTGTTCGCCGCAGCGTTGCAGCAAATGGTCGAGCAACGGGATCAGTGTCTCGCCTCCTTCCAGCGAAAAACGTTTCTGCCCGACGAACTTGGTGTGCAGATAGCGCTCCAGCGTCTCGGCGGCGGTGATACGCTCGAGGATGCGGCGGCGCATCGCGGCATCATAGCCGGCCTCCCCGCGCGAACTTTCCAGGCGATTCTGTATCCAGCGCTTCTGCGCGACGTCGCTGATGTACATGTATTCCGCGCCTATGCTGCCACAATAGGTCTGGCGCAACAGCTTGAGTATCTCGCGCAAGGTCATGCGAGCGCCCCCGACCAGCGAGCCGGTGTCGAAGGTAGTGTCCATATCGGTTTCGTCCAGACCGTAATGTGCCGGATCTAGCTCGGGAACTACGGGTTTGGCATGGCGAGCAAGCGGATCGAGATCGGCGACACGCACACCGAGGAAGCGATGCGCGTTGATGAGTTGCAGCACATAAACCTGCTTGCGTTCCATCTCCGCATCCGCAGCCAGCACAGGGGTAGAGCTCGCTTTCGGCAAGGCGGCAAAGGCGCGCTGGATGCGGCTGTGCGATTGGTCATGCGCGCCATTAGCCAGCGGCGGCAGCACATCGAAATAACTGCGCCATTCCTTGGGCACACTGTTCGGATCGAGGAGATATTGCTCGTACAGTTCCTCGACAAAAGGCGCATTGGCGCCGAACAGCAATGAGCTGTTCTGCATCAACTGCATAAAATTGACCGGCTCGTTCAACGTTTTTTCACCGGTACATAATCACGCTTCACCGCGCCGCGATACAACTGGCGCGGACGTCCGATCTTGTGATCGCCAGAGCCGATCATTTCGTTCCATTGCGATATCCAGCCTATGGTGCGCGCCACCGCAAAGATCACCGTGAACATGTTGGTCGGGATGCCCAGCGCGCGCAGCACGATGCCGGAATAGAAATCCACATTCGGGTACAGCTTGTGATCGATGAAATACGGATCGCTCAACGCAGTGCGCTCCAGTTCCATCGCCAGCTCGAACAGCTTGTTGTTTTCCAGCTTGAGTTCTTTCAGCACTTCGTGGCAGGTCTGGCGCATCACGCTCGCGCGCGGGTCCATGTTCTTGTAGACGCGATGGCCAAAACCCATCAGGCGATATTTCTTGTCCTTCACGCCCTGTACATATTCCTTCACGCGCGACACATCGCCGATCTCTTCAAGCATATTCAGTGCGGCTTCGTTGGCACCTCCGTGTGCCGGGCCCCACAGCGCAGCTATTCCGGAAGAGATGCAGGCGAATGGATTGGCCCCGCTGGAACCGGCCAGGCGCACAGTCGAGGTGGACGCGTTCTGCTCATGGTCGGCGTGGAGAATGAGTATCCGATCCAACGCGCGTACCAACACCGGATTGGGTATGTAATCTTCAGCCGGTGTGGCGAACATCATGTACATAAGATTTTCCGCGTAGCCGAATTTGTTCTTCGGGTACATAAACGGAGCTCCGGTGTAGTATTTATGCGCCATCGCCGCAATGGTCGGCACTTTCGCCAGCATGCGCATCGCCGAGATCTCGCGGTGTTCCGGGTTATTGATATCCAGTGAGTCGTGATAGAAGGCAGACAGGGCGCCCACCACGCCGACCATCACCGCCATTGGATGCGCATCGCGGCGGAAGCCGGAGAAGAAGCGCGCCATCTGGTCATGCACCATGGTGTGTTCCGTCACCTTCCGCACGAATGCTACCCTGTTCGTCGCATCAGGCAATTCGCCGTTCAGCAGCAGATAACATACCTCAAGGAAATCGGAATGTTCGGCCAGTTGCTCGATCGGATAGCCCCGGTAGTAAAGCAGCCCAGCATCACCATCGATGAAGGTGATCGCCGAGGTGCAACTGGCCGTGGAGAAAAACGCCGGATCGTAAGTGAATATGCCCAGCTTGCCAAGGTTACGAATATCGATCACATCCGGCCCCAGTGTACCGGACAAGATTGGCAATTCAATGCTGCGCCCGTCATCCAGGGTCAATGTTGCGTTACGATTCTTTTCCATATTACGAACTCCCCCGAATTATGCGGCTTATTTAAACCGCCCTGATCTTCTCCAGTAACGACTGCTGTTTGATGTGCGTCGCCTCCTGCACCCCTAGTTCCGCTCTCCCCGTAATCATATCCCAGAGTGGATTGTCGGGCATATCCAGCAATTCCTCAAACGCCTGCTTTTCTTTTTCATCGAGCCGAGCGTAGTGCGCGTCGATGAAACGTCCCAGTACGATATCCAGTTCCAGCAAACCGCGCCGCGCGCGCCAACGCACTCTCTGCAAATTCTTATCCACTCTCCCCCCGTAGGAGCGGGCCATGCCCGCGATATATTTTTATTCGCGGGCATGGCCCGCTCCTACACCATCCTCTTGACCATCATATCCTTGATGTTGCCGATGGCCTCGGTTGGATTCAGTTCTTTCGGGCACACGTCCACGCAATTCATGATGGTGTGACAACGGAACAAACGGTAGGGGTCTTCCAGGTCATCGAGGCGCTCGCTGGTCGCCTGATCGCGCGTATCGGCGATGAAACGGTACGCCTGCAACAATCCCGCCGGGCCGACGAACTTGTCGGGGTTCCACCAGAACGACGGGCAGGCAGTGGTGCAGCAACCGCACAGGATACATTCGTACAAACCGTTCAGATGCGCGCGTTGTTCAGGCGATTGCAGACGCTCGGTTTCCGGCGGCGTGTCATTGTTGATCAGGTACGGCTTGACCGAGTGATATTGTTTGAAGAATTGCGTCATGTCCACGATCAGGTCGCGTATCACCGGCAGTCCCGGCAGCGGTCGCAATTCCACTGGCTCCTTGAGTGTATGCAGCGGCGTGATGCATGCCAGCCCATTGCGTCCGTTGATGTTCATCGCATCCGAGCCGCACACCCCTTCTCGGCAGGATTTGCGCAAACTCAAACTGTCGTCCTGCTGCTTGATGAGCAGCAACGCGTCGAGCAACATCTTCCCCTGCGAACTATCTTCATGCCTTATGTCCAGCTCGTAGTCCTGCATGTAAGGCACAGTGTCTTTGTCCGGGTTATAGCGGTAGATACGAAACTTCACGGCCAACTCCTAATCAAAGCGTTCAATCAGTTTGCTTGAAATACACACGTCACAGCTCATCATTTTGTCCGGCATGTGCCGACACGCCTGCCTTCATAAGCCACCATCACGTCGCCGTCCATGGAATTCATCTTCATCTTGCCACTGTATGAGCCATCACCGTAATTCATCTCACCGATTCCGGTCATCGGATTCTTCCCGTCACACTTCATATACCAGCTCGATTTGCTGCCGAAAATCTTTATGTCAGTCATTTTGCAATCCTGATCATTATTTTTCGGGATTGCATTGATCGGATTTTTTTCATTTCCCATCTTCATGCAAAGCTTGCTGGTCTGACCTGGCATGGCAAAGGGCATATCGGGTATTTCCATCTTGCTGGTCACCTCCCATAACTCGTCGCTGCCTGCCGCCATTATGGAAGCGGAGCTCATCAAACCTAAAATCGCAACTCCATATGATAATAGTCTTTTCATGTTGCCCTCCACATAATGATTACTTGCTTGCCTAATAAACCCGCGCCTTGAGCGGGAACGATTCTACGCTAAGCGGTTTCAAGCGCACCGGCTTGTAATCCAGCCGGTGCCCCTCGCGGAAATACAGGCTGTGCTTGAGCCAGTGGACATCATCGCGCTGCTGGAAGTCGTCGCGGGCATGCGCACCCCGGCTTTCCTTGCGCGCCTCTGCGGCGATCATCGTCGCCTGTGCGACCTCGATCAAATTATCCAGCTCCAGCGCCTCGATGCGCGCGGTGTTGAACACACGGCTCTTGTCTTTTATTTCGGTATGCGCGACACGCTCGGCGATCTGTTTGATTTGCACCACGCCTTCGGTCAACAACTCAGGAAAGCGGAACACACCGCAATGTTTCTGCATGGTCTTGCGCATCGCATCGCCGACCTCGGCGACACCCTCGCCACCCTTCTGATTTTCCAGTCGCGCCAGCCGTGCGAGTGGAAGCTCGGCGGCATCAGTCGGAAGCGGCTTGGGATGAGGATTGTTTTTCAGGTCTTCGATGATCTGCCTGCCTGCCTCGCGCCCGAACACGATCAGGTCCAGCAGGGAATTACAGCCCAGACGGTTCGCACCATGCACCGACACGCACGCGCATTCGCCCACCGCATACATGCCATGCACCACTTCGTCCGGCCCGGTCTTGTAGGGTGCGACGACCTGTCCGTGAAAATTGGTGGGGATGCCGCCCATCATGTAGTGCGCGGTCGGCACCACCGGGATCGGCGCTTTGGCCGGATCGACGTGCGCGAACTTCAACGCGATCTCGCGTATGCCGGGCAAGCGCTGCCGGATCACATCATCGCCGAGATGATCCAGCTTGAGCATGACGTGATCGCCATGCGGCCCGCAACCGCGTCCTTCGTTGATCTCAACGGTCATCGCGCGCGCCACCACGTCGCGGCTGGCCAGATCTTTCGCGTTCGGCGCATATTTGGGCATGAAGCGCTCACCGTCCTTGTTCACCAGATAGCCGCCCTCGCCTCGCACGCCCTCGGTAATCAGCACGCCAGCGCCGTACACGCCGGTAGGATGGAACTGAAAAAACTCCATGTCCTCCAGCGGAATCCCGGCCCGCGCCGCCATGCCCAGTCCGTCGCCGGTATTGATGAAAGCATTGGTGCTGGACTGGAAGATGCGACCCGCGCCGCCGGTGGCAAACAACGTAGCACGCGCATGAAACATCATCACCTCGCCGGTTTCAATTTCCATCGCGGTCACACCGAGCACGTCGCCATCCGCATCGCGTATCAGATCCAGCACCATCCACTCGATGAAAAAATTCGTGTTGGCTTTCACATTCTGTTGGTACAGCGTATGCAGCAGAGCGTGGCCGGTGCGGTCGGCAGCAGCACAAGCGCGATCCACCGGGGTCTTGCCATACTCCTGCATGTGGCCGCCGAATGGCCGCTGATAAATCTTTCCGCTGTCGAGGCGGTCGAACGGCATGCCGAAATGTTCCAGCTCGTACACCACTTCCGGCGCGGCGCGGCACATGAACTCGATCGCGTCCTGGTCACCCAGGTAATCCGAGCCTTTCACGGTGTCGTACATGTGCCAGTGCCAGTTATCTTCTTTGACATTACCCAGCGAAGCGGCGATGCCGCCCTGCGCCGCGACGGTATGCGAACGGGTCGGGAACACCTTGGACAGCACCGCGACCTTCAATCCCGCCTGCGCCAGTTGCAACGCCGCGCGCATCCCGGAACCGCCCGCACCGACCACCACCACATCAAAAGTTCTCTTAGCCACTGCCATTACATTCCCCAAAGTATCTGCACCGACCAAATCGTATAAAGCAGCAAAGCCAAAATCACCAGCACATGAATCACCAGCCTTACACCGGCTGGCTTGACGTAATCCATCACAATGTCGCGCACACCAATCCAGGCGTGAAAGAAAAGACTCAACAGGAACAGCAAGCTGAAGGTGCGCACTATTAGGCTGGAGAACAGCGCGATCCAGACGTCATAATCCTGATAGGGTTGCATCACAAGATAGCCAGCCAACACCACGCAATACACCGCCATCAGCACCGCCGTGATGCGCTGGATCAACCAATCGCGCAGACCATAGTGTGCGCCGGTGACAACACGGTTCACCATAGCTTCACTCCCACCAATACCGTCATCGCCAAACTCGCCACCAACACCACTTTGCTGCTGTTGCGCGCCTGGGCAAGATCGCGCACCCAATGCATATCGATAGCGAGATAACGCAGCCCGGCGCAGAAGTGATGCAGGAACGCCCAAAGTAAACCCAGCAGCAGTAACTTGAGCAGCGGGTTGGTCAACACATCCATCAGTTGGGTATAGGTCTCGATTGAGGTCAGACTGTATTGCAGCATCAGCAGCAACAACGGCAGCGCACAAAACAACAACAGTCCGCTGACGCGATGCAGGATGGAGACGATACCGGGCAGCGGTAATTTGATGAGATGCAGGGCGAGGTGTTTCGGGCGTTGTTTATTCATTACTTGATCTCTGGCGTGCCGTAAAACGAATAAACGCCATGCTACACCTTTGCATGGCGGGAGAAAATCAAAAAGAGCTGCTGTCGATGCAATTTGTTGAGGTGTCCTTTACAGAAACAATACCGGTTGCTATGCTGAACGTCCATCAAACATTCGTTTGATCTCCAACAATATCATGTAAGGAATATCCATGCACAAGACACTCTTCAAAGCCCTCGTTATCTCCTTTGCACTGCCATTACCCGCCTTCGCTGCAGACAGCTACACAGTAGACCCGGCTCACACATTTCCACATTTCAGTATCAACCATTTAGGCTTCTCGACCATGCAAGGCCGCTTTGACAAGACCAGCGGAACAATCACCCTGGATCGTGCGGCAAAAACCGGTTCTGTCGCAATCAGCATTGAGGCCGCCTCGGTCAGCACCGGTTTTGCCAAACGCGACGACCATTTGAAGTCCCCGGATTTTTTTAACGCAGCTGAATTTCCAGCGATCATATACAAATCCACTGCGATGCATTTCAAGGGCGATACACCCGCCAGCGTGGACGGCAACTTGACCATATTGGGTGTCACCAAGCCCGTCACCCTGACCATCGACGCGTTTAACTGCGGCACGAATCCGATGAACAAAAAAGAAGAGTGCGGTGCCGGTGCCAGCGCGCAAATCAAACGTTCCGACTTCGGTGTTAAGTTCGGGCTGCCAGCAGTGGGCGATGATGTTAAGTTGGTTTTTGAAATCGAAGCGATCAAGGACTAATTCAAGTTTTCTGCGTTGCAAAAAAGGCGGTTCGTATGGACTGCCTTTTTATTTTTGGACTGCGTGAAAGAAGAGCCGCTCTTTCTTGAAACTCCAGTTTTCTGGTGAGGCCTCACCTCCTTCCGGGGACAAGAAGCCAAGGCATAGTTTAGAATTGCACTTTCGTTTGCACCAACAACTGCAATGATCGCACCCACATCAGCCATCCGTTACCTGACTGGATATTCGTTAGAGGATATTACATGCTTAAGGGTGCCTCTAAAAATATTGTTATGGCTAACACTCATCACCGGGACAGCTCATGCCGCCCCTCTGCTCACGCTGGGACCATCCGATAATTACTGTGTGGTGACTTGCTACATCAGAATTCCATTCACCATCACCCACTATGAATCCACACGTAATGTCGGGATGGTGTACTGTGATGTCGATGCCGAAGTGACATCAGTAATGGCTGTTTATGATGGGCAGATACGGACAAGAAATCTGCGGCAGTCACCTATAGGTGTTTTCAAAAACACTGCGGGAACAATCAAAGGTGAAGTTGAAGTGGATACAGGAATCAGAAAAAAGAACTTCAGGGAAGCCAAGGTCAAGACCGCCACTTGCCACCTGTAGCTTAAGCTGAACGTCAACCACCCCGCAAGCCGGAGCCAGTTACCTTCGTGCCTCCGGTGACTGGTTAGGTCGAGAGCTGACTACTGCGGCCGGCAGCAAAGTGCCAAAAGCGGTAGTACAACTTAATAGTCCAATCAATTCACTGAATGATGCCTACGACGCTACCTATTCTCTCCTTACTTGAGTCGCGCGTCCTCGGTGTACTCGCCGAGAAACAGCGCACGGTGCCAGACTCTTATCCGTTGACCCTGAATTCCCTAGTTTCCGGATGCAACCAGAAGAGTAGCCGCGATCCGATTATCGAGGCTTCCGAATCGGAAGTACAGGTTGCGCTGGATAGCCTACGAGGGATATCGCTAATCGTGGAAACAAGTGGAGGGAGAGTGTTGCGTTATGGGCACAACATTGAAAAAGTTCTTCACATCCCTTCGCAATCAACTGCCTTGCTGGCCATGCTGATATTGCGCGGCCCACTGACCGCAGGTGAGCTTCGCATCAATTGTGAAAGGTTGCATAAATTCGCTGATATTTCTTCTGTAGAAAGTTTTCTAGTAGAGCTGGCTGAGCGTGCGGAAAGTGGTCGGTGGTGGAGTTGCCTCGCCAGCCCGGTTCACACGAAAATCGTTGGACCCATCTGCTGTGTGGCGCTCCTGCCAAAGATGAGCGCGGGCCCGGGACACTGGCATCTTCAGTGCCCGATGGCGATGTGACGGTGGGCGAAATTGCTGCCCTTAAGGCCAACGTAGCCAAGCTTGACGCCGAGGTAAGCGAACTTCGAGCTATGATCAGCAAGTTGTATGCTGATCTTGGAGTTTCAAAATCCTGATTGCACAGCCTGAGCATGCTTTGGAGGGTCGTGACCTTCTTACTGTGTCGCGGTTCGCGCATTACGAACAGCCGCTTTCTCGCATCGAGTTTGATAATATGAACTTCTGGTCGGTGCTGCGGTCGTTCGACGACTAAATGCCGAATGCTAACTATCGGCTGCGATTTAATTGCGAATTTAGTGTTAATTTCTTTTGCAGCTTCTGCTCCCTTACTACATGCTCAGTTGAATCGCGCCAACAAACTTTGGGTTTGCTGATGATACGATTTCATACTTTGCCAATTTTGCATGGCGAATAGCAAAGGGCGGATTTCCCGCCCTTTGTTATTTATATGCTACAGGCAACACCTTATGCGGCAGTTGCAATTGCAGCAATTGTTATTGGCAGCGCCGCTAACCACCCGAGTGCTGCATGGAACTCAGTGTCGCGGTCAAACTTTGCATCAGCACCTTGAATATGGCCAACCTTGTTGTTTTCAACGTTCATTTTTCAATCTCCTTCATTAAATAAATAATCGTCAAAGTATTACTCCAACAATTCCCGAATAATTCGGGACACGCGTCAGATTATTTAAACTATTTTTAGTTCCATTAAATATCCTCCCGATTTCAACTGATGGTCAGACGTTTTGACATGGCTGCAGCCTTCTTCGGCAAAGTAAGCTCCAGAACACCGTTGTTATATTTTGCTGCGGCAGACTCGTTGTCAACGTCCTGTGCCAAGGTAAAGACGCGGGAAACCTTGCCGTAAAAGCGCTCGCAGCGAAGCACTTTTTCATCGTCCTTTACTTCCTTTTCATTCTTGACTTCGGCACTAATGGCAACTTGATTGCCGTCTATGCTGACTTGTATGTCTTCCTTTTTTACGCCTGGAATTTCGGCATGAACGGTGTAGTTTTTGTCGTTTTCCCTGACATCCAATTTAATCTGCAATTCCTGAGCGCTATCCATACGCACGGGACGCATCAAAAAGCCGCGAAACAGATCGTCAAAAGCATCGTCAGCCTGGTTGAAACGTAACAGATTGAACATGATATCCTCCTCTAGTCTGGTTGAATAAAATGAAATAACGCTTTCCCGTCACGCTATATGTGTACGGCTAATTAAATTTCAAGAGCCACTTGAAAATGCTCGTGGTGCCCATATTTTTTACGACAAAGGGAGGTTGTTTTGTTTAGAAATTACCTGCTGATTTCCAAGCGTCTGATCCGTTCCTTATGGGCTGGTGTGATTGCCACTGCGCTGCTCGGACTGGTCCTGGCTTTTATTCCTGCGGCGGAAGGTGCAGATGTGGCTCCGCGCCCGGTTACGCCACGCGGTGAACTGGCTGCAGACGAAAAAGCGACCATAGAACTGTTTGAAAAATCGCGCGACTCGGTAGTGTTCATCACGACCAGCAGCGAAGTACAAGACTTCTGGTCGCGCAACACATTCTCTGTTCCACGCGGCTCGGGCTCGGGATTTTTTTGGGACGAATCGGGACATGTGGTAACCAACTATCACGTCATTCAGAACGCCAGCGAGGCCACTATCAGGCTGGCGAATGGCAAGGATTACAAAGCCACCCTGATCGGCACCAGCCCGATGCATGACATTGCGGTGCTCAAGATCAAGATAACTCAAAAGAACTCGTCGCCTCTGCCAATAGGCACCAGCCGCGATCTCAAGGTGGGGCAAAAGGTTTTTGCCATAGGTAATCCATTCGGACTGGACTGGACACTGACCAACGGCATTGTTTCAGCGCTGAATCGTTCGCTCACTGAAGAAAACGGCGCTACGGTCGAACATCTGATCCAGACCAATGCGGCGATCAATCCTGGAAACTCCGGCGGGCCTTTATTGGATTCATCTGGTCGGCTGATCGGTATCAATACGGCAATATACAGCCCGAGTGGTGCAAATGCTGGCATAGGCTTCGCAGTTCCCGTTGATACAGTCAACCGCGTCGTGCCGCAACTCATACGCAATGGCAAATACACTCGTCCAACACTTGGCATCGAAATCGACGAGAGCCTCAACGAGCGATTGACAGAATTGCTTGAGATCAAGGGAGTAGTGATACTGAGAGTGCCATCAGGTACGTCTGCCAGCGCAGCCGGATTGAAAGGGATAGTACAAACCCGTAAAGGAGAGATCATTCCCGGCGACATCATCACCGCAATCGAAGGCAAGCCCGTGGACAGCGTGGGTAAGCTTGTCGCGCTGCTGGATGACTACAAGGTGGGAGACAAGATCAGATTGGAAGTGCTGCGGCAAGGGAAAGCCCGCGAGGTGCAGGTGGTACTTCAGTCAGGTGATTAAACCATCATCTACCAGCTACTTTCCAGGTTGGGTGGTGGCAGGGGCTTTTTCCCATATTACATTTCCGGAAACGATGGTGAAATTCAGCTTTCTGTCGTGAGCGAAGCCGCCGTTCTGATCGATTTGTGTATTTCCATAAAACGAACCAATGGCCTGACAGGTTCCTTGGCAATTCGCTCTTCGCCACCCTCAAATCCCGCCAAATAAATGCGTTTCTATAAAACCGCTAACACCACGTCACTATGTTGATGCCAAAAATGGAGAGATTGATTTTTTTCAGAGCACTTGAAATCCAAAAATTTATCCTTAATTTGCGGTTCACCGGGATGTTCCGCGTTTTTATTTTAAAAGGAGAAAAACATGAATAAATTTAAACTAAAAAATCTTGTCGCAATCATGATGGCCATGGGTCTGATTTCAGCTCAAGGCTTCGCTGCTGACTCGGCACTACCTAAAAAACCGGAGGTACAGCCAGAGGCTAGCAAGTCGGTGCAACCTAAAGTGGACGAAAAGACAGCCGATGCTGCCGCAGAGAAACGGAAGGAGTTAATTTCCGATGCGCAGTCTGCAATTGCTGAAACAAGAAAGGCGTTGCAGGCGTTGGAAGAAAATAAGGATAGAAAGGCAGTGGATGCACTGGCGGTGGCAACTGGCAAGCTAGAACTCGTACTAGCAAGGAATCCTCATCTTGCATTGGCTCCAGTTGATACTGAAGTCGTGACACTCGATCTGCTGGCAAACCGTGACACGGTCAAGGCAATGATCAAGGAGGCTAAAGAAAATTTGAGTGACGGTGAAATACAGAAGGCTCGTCTGCTGCTCGCCAATCTGGCTAGCGAAATCCAGCTACGCACTACTAATATTCCGCTAGCCACCTATCCGGCTGCAATCAAAGCCATTACGCCACTCATTGACGCAGGCAAAGTTGATGAGGCTAAGGCTCAGTTACAGGCCACGCTGAATACCTTGGTGATCACTACAGAGGCTATGCCGCTACCCAAGCTGCGTACGGAAAGCCTGCTCAAGGAAGCGCAAACCTTGGCCGAGAAAAAAGACCGCAGCAAAGAAGAAAACGACAAGCTTGCTAAATACCTTAATGATAGCCGAGAACAATTACAGATGGCCGAATTGCTGGGCTATGGCAAAAAGAAGGACTATCAGTCCATGTATGAGCAGCTGGATGGGATTAATAAAAAATCCGCAGAGAGTAAGAGTGGTATGGGGTGGTTCGACAAAATTAAGAAGCAATTATCTGATTTAATCTGATCAGCAAGGAGGCTCGGCGGAATGCACTCATCATCCGCCGAGCTTATTGAGTTAATTCAGTTTTACGATGCCATCTTTATTTCGAGATAAGGTCGCCCTATATTGCACGATCCTAATCTATCAGTGAATTACCAGCCCGACTCGCGTTCCGGTGTCGCTGTAATTTGATGGACACTCAAATCCGTACCATTAAACTCTTCTTCAGCATCCAAGCGTATGCCTACCGATTTCTTCAACACGGCATACACCAGATAGCCTCCCGCGAAGGCAATCACGATGCCGAGCAATGTGCCGCACAGTTGTGACATAAAACTGACCCCGCCGATCCCGCCGAAAGCCTTGAGGCCGAATATCCCCGCTGCTATCCCGCCCCACGCGCCACACAAACCATGCAACGGCCACACACCGAGCACATCGTCGATCTTCCAGCGGTTTTGCGTCAGGGTGAACATCACCACGAACAATGCTCCCGCTACACCGCCAACGAACAGTGCGCCAATCGGGTGCATCAGATCTGAACCGGCGCATATCGCAACCAGACCCGCTAACGGTCCGTTATGCACGAAGCCGGGATCGTTCTTGCCCATCCACAGCGCAGCCAATGTACCGCCCACCATTGCCATCAATGAATTCACCGCGACCAGTCCGCTGATCTTGCTGATCTCCTGTGCCGACATGACGTTGAAGCCGAACCAGCCGACCGTCAGTATCCAAGCGCCCAATGCAAGGAATGGAATGCTGGAGGGCGGGTGCGCCGAGATTCGCCCTTCTTTGTTATAGCGACCGCGCCGCGCACCGAGCAGCAGAACTGCCGCCAGACCGATCCAACCGCCCACCGCATGCACCACCACCGAGCCGGCAAAATCGTGGAACTCCGCACCGAATGTCTTATTCAGCCAATCTTGAACACCGAAATGATGATTCCACGCGATGCCCTCGAAGAATGGATAGATGAATCCGACCAGCATAAAAGTCGCCACCATTTGCGGATGGAATTTGGCGCGCTCTGCGATGCCGCCGGAAACGATGGCCGGAATCGCGGCAGCGAAAGTCAGCAGGAAAAAGAATTTCACCAATTCATATCCGCTCTTTTGCGCGAGCTCTTCCGCGCCGGTAAAAAAGTTCACACCGTATGCAATCGCATACCCAATAAAAAAATACGCCAGTGTGGAAACCGCAAAATCGGTCAAAATCTTGACCAGTGCATTCACCTGATTTTTCTTGCGCACCGTGCCCAGCTCCAAAAAGGCAAATCCCGCGTGCATGGCCAGAACCATGATCGCACCGAGCAAAATAAACAAGGTGTCATTATTGATTTTTAAATTTTCCATACTTCTCCCCTTATTTTTCTTTATTCAAAACCGGCAGCCACTCACCCATACGCTGTAGTTGAACATAGCGGCCTATTAATTACAAAAAATCAGTCTCGCGCAAAGACGCAAAGACGCAAAGGCGCAAAGAAGATCGAAAACCAAATTTACCTTGCATGCCCGGATTAAGGAGACATCGAAATGAATCTTTTACGGGTGACTTTTGTTTTTCTTTGCGTCTTTGCGCGAGCAATTGTTTATGTCTTGCACTAACCCTGCCAGCCGTTCAGGTATTTCTCCAGCCAGAACAAGCCGACGATGGTTTTGCTCTCGTTGATCTTTCCTATTCGTATCCACTCGATCGCATCCGGCAAGGACAACTCCAACACCTCAAGAAACTCGCCGTCATCCAGTTTTCGCCCCTGATGAGTAAGGCCGCGTGCCAAAAAATACTCCATGCGCTCGTCTGCATAACCGATGCACGGCCAGGCAGTAGTGAGATGGATCCATTCGCTCGCCACATAACCGGTTTCCTCCAGCAGCTCGCGTTGCGCGCAAAGCAAAATATCTTCTCCATGATCGATTTTTCCAGCAGGCAATTCGATAAACTCGCGCTGTGGCGCATAGCGGAATTGCCGTTCCATCAGCAGATTGCCATTATCCAGAATCGCCAGCACCGCCACCGCACCGGGATGCGTGAGGTATTCGCGGCTGCTCACCGAACCATCCGGCAGCAGTACACTGTCCTTATGTAAGCGCATAAAGTCGCCCTCATAAACCAGGGCAGACTCAAGGCATGTTTCTTTCAAATCCATGGCGATTCCAATTCGGACAAAAAAGCGGCATTCATTGCGTATGAATGGAATTATAAGGCCACTTTAGTGGCGCATGGCCGATGCCTGCTGCCTGATCAAATCGCTGCGTTGAGATTGTCCGGTTTTTTCATAGGCTGTCGCCAAATTCATCGCGGCCTCGTAATTATCAGGCTTGATGGCCAAAGCCTTTTCATAAAATGGAATAGCTTCGTCAATTCGCCCACGTATCCATGCCAAATTGCCAAGGCCAAACCAACCATCCGAATTTTTCGGGTCGATTTTCACCGCCTCCTTCAAGTATGACTCGCTTTGGTCAAGATTATTGTTAATCCCGTTAATGGTGCCAAGTATCACCAAGGGTTCCACGCGCGACTTTGGTGTTTTGGCTTTCTGCAAGGCAAGCAAAAAATTGCTTTCCGCTGCGGCATAATCTCCCCGATTAAAGTAAAACTGCCCCAGCCCAAAAAAACCCACGGCGTTCTCCGGCGCCACTTCCGTTACTCTCCTGTAAATCGTACCATCATCATGCCACACGGGTATCTCTTTCCAGGTAACGAACCCATAAGCGGCAACGATCAAGGCACAGGACATCATGATAGGAATTTTCAAATGAAGATAGGATGTATTCATGAAGTCATAAAAAACAGCCGCAAAAATCGCCATGCCTACCGACGGAACATACAGATAGCGGGGCGAATAAAAACCGTCCGTGTAGAACGCCAACAAGATAGCGGGCCAGAACAACACCACCATCCAGACAAGTGAGAATTCCAAGGTTTTCCTTCTGTCCTTATCAAAGGCTCGCCAACTGAATCCGGCCAGCATGACAATCACAATTGCACTGACCACTCCAAGCACTGATGATACGGAGTGTCCGGGTGGCAAAATATAAAACGGAATATGGGCAGGAAAAACCAGCAGCTCGCTATAACCCAAAGCAAAATCAATCGCCCTTGAAAATTGCGATATATCAATACCGTCTGTTTTTTCCGCAGGGCTTAGAACAAGACTGCGAGAAATCAAATAACCCACAATCACCATCGTGTGCAGAAAGGCAATAGGCCAATCGATCTTTTTTCTGTAAATCAGATCATATGCCGCTACGATCAAGGGAAAAGCAATGGCCACTTCCTTGCTCCACAGCGCCAGTTGAAAACAAAGCAGCGACAACAACAGATAGCGCCATTCTTTTTTATTATTGAAACTATCAACAAAGGATTGATGTGCAAGCATTGCCCCCAGCAGAAAAAATGTCACGAGTGGTTCAACACCGCCGATTATCCATGCCACCGATCCAACTTTAGTCGGGTGCAACACGAATATGGCTGCGCCGACCGTAGCGGCCATTGCAGACCCGGCCACTAATTTGCGTATCAGAACATAAACAAGACTGGTGGTTGCCAGATGCAAAAGCAGCAAAAAAAAGTGATACCCGAACGGGCTGCTGCCCCACAATTTATAGTTAAGCAACATGGGCACCAACGTCATGGGAAGGTAACGTTGTTCGGTGGTAATTTCTAGAGCAGAATTTTCCCAAAGCCCCTTGGTAAAGAAGCGTGAGATAGAACTGATATCGCGAATGTACGGGTTGTCTCTGACTTGCGGGATATCATCGATGATAAAATCACCGCTCAGGCTTGGCGCATAAATAATAAACGAAACCGCGATCACTACGACCAGGCCAATATTATTTCGCAACCATGCAATTATATTTCTTTGCATCTTCAATCTCTAAACCCCTCATCAATGATGTCTTGAAAAATGCACTACTCAATCATAAGGTATCGTATAGCAGGCGTTACCGGAAACTTGCCTGCTATCTCCATGCCACCACATACCCCTGCATGTATCTGTAGTTAGAAATACCTGCTGAAGACAACACCTCTTGGGCAAGGCCATTATCAACAACCAGATAGTATCCTTGGTCCAGCAATCCCTGCAAAAACTTGTTGAATTCACGCTTTGATATCCAGGCATACACCGGGTTGTAATAGCCGACCGGAGCATATCCGCCGTAATAATCCAACAAGAAATCATTATCACCAACGAAATATACTTTTCGATTGTCGCCCGTAATAGATTTAACCGCAGCGATCATGTTCGGGACATCCTGCTCAACAACGGTGGATGGATAAATCAACTGTCCTTTGCCAGCATTACGCGCCTGGATTACAGCCTTACGAGTGATGTTGTCTCCATACCAGATGGTGACTGACACAATGAAGATCAGAGAAATAATAATCACCAGATTTCGATGGGCGAAGGATTTTGTCTGCTTCTCTGAGCCGTTGCCGAGAAAATGGCCTGCGAGATCCAGCAATAGAAACAACAGCAGCAAGAACACAGCCGATAGAACGATGATTGCATTTTCATGACTGTGGCCGAAAAAGTAGAGCGAATTACCGATCGCCAGATAGATCAGGCATAGGCCGGTTGCCAGATAGTTACCCGGAGCCTTAGCGCGCAACTTCAACAGCAGAGTGAACGACAAGCCCAAAACGATCACCACATACCAGTAAAACGAATTTTCAGTAATCTTGGTAAAGCTAATTCTCAGACTTTCGAAACTCAAATCTTCGGATAAATTCGCATTCCTGAAAAGCAGATAATGCACCAAGGCACCCAGCAGGATAAGGGCAAAGTTGTGGTAATTCTTTTTGAACAAATTACCCAGCGCTGCAGATACGGTCTTGATTGCCTTTCCTGGAAGCATAACCATATCAAGTGCGCCTAGTGTCAACAAAAGCTGAATGTAGGCGGCGCTGTAAATGATTCCGAAGTTCTTGTGCAGCAGCAACATCAATCCGCAGAACAACCCCGCGCTCCAGTGAGATGGGCCCTTGAAATGCACCAGCATCAGCAGGATCAACCACAGGTCAAGTCGTATAGGTGTCAATTGAAGGGAGTGAACGGCTTCGCCGGGACCGGCATAAACGCGCACCAGCACCATTGCAATCAGCAGAAAAAAAGGCAGGCGTTTATCAAGAAACCATGACCGCGAGAATGCAAAAACACCCAGCAGCAAAAGGTAATAGGAACATTGGCCGACAATCTGAAAAGAATTCAAATCAAGCCGCAGTTTCATCCAGACCCAACCTAATAAGGATAACAGCAAGTCGTATGGCATATAAACTTCCGAAATCCCGGCTCCGTTAAACAAACGCAAAGCGGGTGCGAGCATGAAGGAATAGTCGTACCACTCGATCGGTTCGGTGGAAATGAAACAGACGGGGATCAGTAATAATGCTGCCAATGCCAGCGCCAAATAACGCGAGCGCTGTTGCAAGTAATATAGCAATGCAGTTAACGGCAGAATCACAAACATCACCATCAACGACCATTCCAGAATATCCGGCATGGCATGATTGGCAATGGTGCTCATGGGGGGGTGAAAGCCTATGGAGCTGATATATGCGCCCGCCACCGCAAATGGAATAGCAAGGAAATAGCTGGTCAACTTTCCTGCAAGCCTGCGCCATTCGCAACTCAGTACATATACAATAATCAGATTGAGAAACATCAAGGCATATAATGCATAAAGCTCGATGCCATCCCGATCTTCAAGCCAGAGAAATTGCCAGACAGCAATCTCGTCGGGCCTGAACGGCAGGTTCTGACTCCATATCCAGGGAGCCAGTTGAAAGTACCCGAAATACAACAGGCCTGCGACGGCAGTCGCAAGTACAGTCATTTCCAACAATTCAAGCACGCTGTTTGCTTTTACGTTCATAACATTCTTTGGACAGTCAGTATCACCAATCATTAATAAACCACCCCATTTGCTGCGCAATTCAAAACAAAATGCTGGGCGGCTCAATCAATTTAAATCCGGGCTGTCGAGATTCAGGTAAAGGGTGCCATGATTGCTGAATGCAATTGGACGTAAATGGACTTTATACGAAATCTGCGAGTAAATCTCTGGTTCGATCAAAACATAGGCTGATTTAAGAGGGTATTTGATCCGGTTCCAATCCATAACGGCATTAATGCCAATTCCAGCGGGGAGACCGACAAGAAATGATTGAAGTGAATTCATATCTATAAGAAGACTGTTACCCCATGGGGATACCCCGCTTCTGTAATGAAGTAACGGGTGAAATTTCTCTCGAATCAGCAGCTCATTTTGCGCTTCATGCTGAAAATGATTCCAGTGCAATTGCTTGTAAGTTTCAGGAAATGAGGGAATTGCCAGCAAAGAAAAAGCGAGCATGATCATGCAGGGTATTGCTTCCTTTCTAGCCGAGAAGAGCGCCAATGAGAATAGCACATGAGGTGCTATCACACGATAATCACGCCAGTCCCCGACATCGTAGAGAGCAATGATGATTGCAAATGGAACAAGCAGATTGCAGATGTGGATTACCGATTCAATCGGATTATTGTTCGACTTTTTAACTCTGAAATAGGCAAACATCACGAATACCACTGCCGCAATAAATTGAAGACGAAGTGATTGTTCTATCCCAAATGGATTCAGCAGTGAAAAATAATCAACCAGATTGGAAGCAACGTGACTTACAAAATATTTGAGTGCTTCATCGGGTGATGAACGGATAGCACCAAGCAAGTTGTTTACAAAATTATCCGGGAATGGTGCCGAGTACAAAGTGAATACATAAAGAAACATACCAAGAACTGATATTCCAGATATCAGCAGCAGAACCTTTGATTTCTGTGAGTTGGTTCCGAAAGTTAATAGATAAGGTATAAAGAGGACGCTCCATGTGGGCCTAAGAAGCGAAGCTATGGTAATCACGACCGGAATAACGACAAGCAACCAGCGGGGTCTTATTTCGTCAGTCATATAGCGGTTGAACAGGCCGGCAAGAACGATTGCAATGGCAAAATGCAATGGTTCCTGCATGGTTGTGGGGAGGTACATCTGGATCGGCAAGAATGAAATGAAGGTAATCGTTGCAAGCAGTACCGTGTATAGATCAGCGCGAATCAGCGATAGGAATATGATGATTGCGAATGCTAAAAAAAACAGATGGAATAATGGTCCGGATGATGGGAACCATCCTGTGATTTTAGCGACGCTTCCATACAGCATGGGGAAAAGTGGCCCATGAGTCCCAAAACCGGTAACCGAAGAAAGAAAAGGGGGGATTTCTTCAACTGTATAGTACCCGATTGAAAATCCATTTTGCGAGAATGATAGTATTTCGTGCCAGTAATCTATTTCGTCATTCCATGCAGGTATAAAAGCAAAGATGCTGGTTCCAAAATAATACCGCACCAGTAAAACTGCAACAATTGCGGGAATCGCTGCCGGAGCAATATAAGCAAGGTGGCGGAGAAGAATGGGCAATTTCATTTCTAAATTTTACACTGCATCGATTATTATGATCACGTTAGAGAATATGAGCACACCGGAGAAACCCGCATGATAAAGGAAACACAAGAAGGAATGGAAAGTCGGAGCAACCCGGCTAACCCCATGGGCTCGCAAACTGCGCGGCAGTATCCTTCAATGTCGGTGCTCATCCTTGGCATTCCTATTCTATTGGCATTCATGAGCATCGCCATTCACAACTGGAATCAAGTTTTTGATGATGCATTTATCTCGTATCGCTATGCGCAGAACCTGGCCATGGGACATGGGATTACCTGGAACCCTGGCCAGCCACCCACAGAAGGCTACACAAATTTTTTATTAGTACTCATTCTGGCCCCGGTCATATGGGCTGGATTTGATCCTCTTTTGGTTACCAGGGTGTTAAGTTTTGTCAGCGTAATGGCTATGTCGGGGATATTGTTTACCGTAGCCAAGCGTAAATACAACTGTTCAGCCACGACTGCATTTATGATTGCTGCGCTTATCTTCCTTGTTCCGGCAACAGCGATTCAATGCCTTATCGGGCTGGAGACTGTCATCTACGCTTTCCTCCTGCTAGCCACATTCATTGTGGGCGTTGCCCTTATTGACCGTCAACAACTCAACCTTTCCATTGCGTTTAGCTGCCTGCTCTTTCTTACGATGCTTCTCCGGCCAGAAGCAGCGCTCTTATATCCAATCATATTTGCAGTATTTGTTTTTGCCGCTGTTCGCAATAATGCAACTATAAAACCGCTGCTGATTGGGCTTCTGACACTACTTGCTTTAGGTGGCGCATACCTGACGTGGAAGTACTTTCATTTTGGCCAACTCCTTCCCAATCCTTTTTATTTGAAGGCGTCTGGGCAGCATCTTATTAGTCAGGATGGCCTCCAAAGTGTCATGTCTTTCATCAGCAATTACGCCCTTCTTTTGGCCTTGGTCTTTTCGAGTCTGGTTCTTGGCGTTTTTGCTGGTCGCCCAGATCAGCGCTGGAATAAAATAGTTGCACTGACTGGCTTAATCTTCGTTGTAGTTTACTGCCTATTTTTCTCACACGTCGATACGCTAATGGATACTTACGGACGTTTTCTATATCCCCTCGTCCCACTCATTATTTTGCTGGCAACCCCGACTCTCGCCAAAGTACTCGGGTATTTCGAATCAATTTCAATTTATAAAATACCCTTGCTTCCCGGCGTAATGGTGGCATTTCTGCTCGCATTCGGGCCGCCGAATATTGTTAATATATATGACAAAATAAAAAATTTGATCCCTAATGACCGCTTAATACCCAGCGAATCCATTATGCAAAAGGAATATCGAATTTCCAGGGTGTTAGCCCGTTTCCCACAAATTTCTGAAGTCCGAGTCGCATTCAACGACTCGGGTGTGATTCCCTATTTCAGTGGTGCAATCTGGCTCGATACGGTTGGATTGAATGACGGATTCATAGCAAGAACTCACGACCAAGGAAAGCTGGTTGACTATTTCTTCAATTGGTCGCCTGACCTGGTGATCCACCCCGGCAAGGCGGAGCAATCGTGGCTTCAGTTTGGTCACGGCCATCTTGGCAACTTTCTCTCCTGGACAAATGACCCGAGGTGGGACGAATACGAGTACATTGGCACTAGCAAAACAAGTGACTCACTTTACGACCTTCAGTATTTCGTCAGGAAGTCGAGCCGATTCAAAACATCCCTGGGGTACTTCCTGAAAGAATATGTTGTGGACGGTTGGTATGATCCCTTCCCGCTATCGATTGGATCATATAAGCCCAACATGGAGGCAAGGCCGGTATGGTTTCAGCGGACTGGACCACGTGTCTGATAAAATGCGATTAACCCGGATAATATTTGGTATAACTCAATTCTGTGGTTTATCAAAACACACTGGACAATCAAAATAATTATGTGCGAACAGGCTGCCAAATGATTCAACCCTCCCCCCACCTTTCCGTCGTCATTCCGGTATACAAGGCCGAACATTGCCTTGATGAACTGTACCTCAGGCTGAAGGCAGCACTGGAAAGCATCTCGCCAGATTTTGAAATCGTTCTGGTCGAAGACTGCGGCGGCGACAACTCCTGGCAGGTAATCGAACGTCTGGCTTCTGCCGACCCGCGAGTTCGCGGCCTCCAGTTCAGCCGCAACTTCGGCCAGCATTACGGCATCACCGCCGGGATTGATTACTGTAGCGGTGACTGGGTGGTGGTGATGGATTGCGACCTTCAGGATCAACCAGAAGAAATTCCGCGCCTTTATGCCAAGGCACAGGAAGGCTATGACATCGTTCTGGCACGGCGCGGGGCTCGGCAAGATCCGCCCCTCAAGCGCCTGACCTCTTTCCTGTTCTACAGGGTATTCAGCTATCTGGCGGACATAGAATACGATGGGGCTAGCGGCAATTTCCGTATCATGTCGCGCAAGGTGACGGAAAATTTCCGTCGCATGGGTGAACAGTTGCGCTTCTTCGGCGGCTTGGTCCAGTGGCTGGGATTTCCCTCATCCAGCATAGAGGTCGAACACGCCGAACGTTTCGAAGGAAATTCCACTTACACTTTTTCCAAGCTTTGGAAATTGGCTACAGAAACCATCATTGCCTATTCGGATAAACCATTGCGTATCGGTATACGTTTTGGCTTTGGCATGGCCGGACTGGCGTTCAGTTATGGCATGTATATCCTGCTGCGCGCGTGGCTGTATGGCTCTCCGATTCCAGGCTGGAACAGTTTGATCGTTTCGCTGTATTTCATCGGCGGCATCATCATCGCGATGCTGGGCATTATCGGCATCTATCTAGGCAAGGCTTTCGACGAAAGCAAGAAGCGGCCACTGTATATCATCAGGCGGGCAACTTTTTGATGAACGCAAGAACAATGATTAAACCCACACCGTGGGACACGGCGGCGTTTGCCATGCCCACTTGGGAGCTCACGGAATATTCGGAAACCTCTCTGCAGCAAGCTGCGCAAGCTGTCGGCCATTACACCCTGAAGGTTGATCCAATGGCGGATAAGCGGCTATTGCACAAGCATGGCTTCTATTACTGCGACACACTGCTAGAACCCCATTGCAACGCGATACGGCTGCGCGTGGTACAGCACCCCGATGCAACTATTTCCAAAGAGATTGATGCTGAACAGGCCATAGCAATCTGCCACGGCGCCTTCTCGCATGGCCGTTTCCATCGCGACTTTAATCTGCCCAAGGCCGCTGCCGACCTGCGCTATGACAACTGGCTGAAACAATTGCTTGATGCACAGCAGGTTTATGGACTGTACTGGCAAGGTGCACTGGCTGGCTTCATCGGCCACAACGGCAACAATCTCGTGTTGCACGCGCTGGCGACACAGTGTCGCGGCAAGGGGTGGTCGAAATACTGGTGGAGCGCGGTGTGTAGCGAGCTGCTAAAAACCGGCCATCACGAAGTGAAAAGCTCGATTTCCGCCTCGAACTTGGCCGTGCTCAACCTCTACGCTTCGCTGGGTTTTACCTTCAAAAACCCGCAGGATATATACCACTACATGGTGCCATGAGTTATTTCCACATCACCCTTTCCATACTACTCATCGCGTATGACCGAACTGGTCTGGTGATCGTGGCCCAAGAAAACGATTTTGTCGTCTAACAATACACTGATGGGCAAACCTCTACTGCAACTGCTTCGTTATGGCGTGGTAGGAGTTGTGACTAATCTCGCCCTTTATCTTTTCTATTTGCTGATTACATACCTCGGCATTGAGCCGAAGATGGCCATGACCATAGCGTATGTTGTAGGTGCACTGATTGGCTTTGTAGGTCACCGCCAGTGGACATTTTCACACAAAGGAGCTTTACTTGGGTCCGGTGCCAGATACTGCATTGCGCACTTCTTTGGTTACCTGATTAATTTTCTTATCCTGCTGACCTTTGTCGACACGCTGGGTTATTCTCATCGCCTGGTTCAGGCTGCAGCGATAATCGTCGTAGCAGGATTTCTTTTTGTCACTTTCAGGTATTTTGTCTTTCCAAAAACCGAACACAGGGGCGGGAATCACGAATGAAAAAAGTTTCGTGTGTAGCGCTGACCATAACCATCACTTTTGCAGTTAACCATGACTAGTATTTCCATTCTTCTGCGGGGCATGAAAGATCGGCCAACGTTTATCGCATTTATAATGGCAGCTGCACTCATCGTCTCGCTGTGCCTTGCGTTTGATCCGCGCTGGGAAACCAATGATGATGTTGTCATGTCGATGGCTGCCCATGGCTATGGGCTTGCCGCGTATGGAACACCCAATCTGATTTTTTCCAATGTTCTATGGGGCTACGTGGTGCGGGCCCTACCCTCCATCAATGGCGTACTGGGTTATTCGCTTGCGACGATGGCCATTTTGCTGATATGCGGGTGGGCAACACTATATTTCCTGCTTCGCCTAGGCGCAGGATATCTCCTTGGTCTGCTTGCCGTTGCCTTGCTTTTTTTGCGGCCAACTCTGTACCCCCAGTTCACCGTTAATGCCGGACTTCTGACCGTCGCAGCCGTCATCGGATGGCAAGTACATGCTCGATGGGCGGGAATGGGCAGTCTCATCACAGCTTGCCTGCTCGCGTTCTTCGGCTACCTGATACGTGGCCAAGAGTTCTTTTTGGTATTAGGTGTGGCATTGCCACTGTTGCCTTGGCGTGCATTACGTGAGCGGCGACAGATGCAGGTTGCATTCCTGTTGTTGAGCGTTGCGATTGCTTCAGCAGCAGCGTTTGATCATTGGTCATACATCGGACAAGAGTGGCAGGATTTTGAGGACCTTAATTCCGCCCGGTTACCCTACACCGATTACGGTGCTGGTGAACATCTGAAGCAACGCCCTGAAATATTAGCTCGTCATGGTTACACTCAAAACGATATTGATCTGGTTAACGGTTGGTTTTTCGTTGACCCACAGATCGCCGATTCAAAATCCCTGAATGCAATGCTGACCGAATTAGGCCATCTTCCCACGCAGGAGGGAAATATCCAATCCGGTTTTGTAGCAATTAAAACGCTGTTCGACTTGGGATTTTTGCCGGTCATTTTGTCGGCACTTCTTCTACTGGTACTGGTGCCTCAATGGCCGGTTGCGGTTGCATGGCTACTCTGCTTGACAGCTTTGTTCGCTATGGGCATCATTGGTCGGCCCGGCGTATTGTGGGTTTATGTACCCTTGGTGAGCCTATTGCTCGTCGCCCCCCTGATATTAGGACTAGCGAGACAGGGGGGTCGGCAACAGATAGCGGCACTAATGCTCCTTGTTGCCTGCGTTGGAAACGCTTACCTATTCATCCCACCTACATTGATGACCAAACAAAGGATGCAACAAGTTCAAAAAGATGTACACGACCTTCCAGCGGGACCTATCGTCAGCTGGGCGAACAGCTTCCCATTCGTGTACACCTTCCCGGTATTGGCCAACAATCTCGATTCCCGCAATATCAGGTTTTATGGGCTGGACTCATTCACTCACGCCCCTTTCTCAGTGGCTAGTGCCGAACAATCGGCAGGCCGTGGAGTAGTGGAGCGCTTACAAACAACAACAGGAATTCCGGTTATCGCATCGCAAAAGCGAATTGAGTTGCTGCGCATTTACTGCGGAGAACGATTGAAAGGACGACTGAATTCAATCATCACGTACCAGACTTCGCGAATAACGGTTCAGCAGATCCGGTGCGAGACGAACCAGTGAAAATGCGTTACTTTTTAATTTTCATCATATAGTTGCTACTGCATAACCATGAATCAAATTCCATTTAACAAACCCTACATGACGGGTCGCGAACTCTGGTATATCGCACAAGCCCATACCAACGGCCACCTCGCTGGCGATGGCATGTTCACCAAAAAGTGTCACGCCTGGCTGGAAGAAAATACCGGTGCGCACAAGGCATTGCTCACTCATTCATGCACAGCATCGCTTGATATGGCTGCGATGCTCGCAAATATCCAGCCGGGTGACGAAGTGATCATGCCATCCTATACATTCGTTTCCACGGCCAATGCGTTCGTGCTGCGCGGCGGAGTCCCGGTGTTTGTAGACATCCGCCCGGATACGCTGAATATCGACGAAAAGCTGATCGAGGCTGCTATCACGCCACGCACCAAGGCGATCGTACCGGTCCATTACGCGGGCGTAGCCTGTGAAATGGATACCATCATGGACATCGCGCAACGCCGCAAGCTGCTGGTCATTGAAGATGCCGCACAAGCTGTCATGTCCAACTACAAAGGAAAACCGCTGGGCACAATCGGGCACCTCGGCGCGTATTCGTTCCATGAAACCAAAAACATCATCTCCGGCGAGGGCGGTGCCTTGCTGGTCAATGACGACCGCTTTACCGAACGGGCGGAAATCATCCGCGAGAAGGGTACTAACCGCAGCCAGTTCTTCCGCGGACAGATCGATAAATACACCTGGGTGGATATCGGCTCCTCCTACTTGCCCGGCGAGGTGATCGCTGCCTTTCTGTGGGCGCAAATGGAAGAAGCTCAGAACATCACGCAAAGACGTTTAGATATCTGGCAGCGCTACCATGCGGCCCTGGCTCCGCTCGAAGTGGCCGGCAAGTTGCGCCGCCCCATCATTCCGCAAGGATGCCAGCACAATGCGCACATGTATTACATTCTGCTTGAGTCTCTGGAAAAACGCACCGAGGCAATAGCACGACTCAAGGAACAGAACATACTTGCGGTGTTCCACTATGTGCCGCTACACAGCTCCCCGGCAGGAAAAAAGTATGGTCGAGCCAGCGGAGAGTTGCGACATACCGACGATTTGTCGGATCGATTGTTACGTCTGCCTTTGTGGGTAGGAATGGATGAGGCGCAGGAAAGGGTCATCGCGCAATTACAAAAGGCCGTCGGTTAGTCTCAACAACACTAGCAAGCCACACTCCAAAGCATTGTCGTTGATTACTGGGTACGCCTTGCAAACAGATAACCCAATCCATCCTGATAAACAAGCTGCCAACCTGGATTGTTCTGCAGATAATCGATGACAGGATAGCGTTTATCGCTAAAAGCACTGCTATATGGCAACAGCGCCAGATCGAAATTATGTTGCTCGAAAAAGCGCAAGCCTTCCGGCGTGGCCCACAATATATTGGTGTAAGGCGCCACACGGTAGGGATCAAGCGTTCTGCCATCGATAAACAAGTTTGTCGTGGCGGATAAATTCCAAAGCAGATAACCACCCCAGTTCATGGAATTGAACATTTTCCCGCCCAGCTTGTTGGCTTTGATAAAAGCCACTGCCCCGACAGGGAACCTTTGTTCCTGCAAGCCATGTTGAAACACTTTTTCCTGCTTGAAGCCATAGCCTAAAAATGTCAGTGCAACGACCAGTATAAATAGATGGATCGCGACTTCAGGCAACTTGATCCGGCTTAATATGCGATTCAAGCTGGCTGCGACATAAGGTGCCGCGACCAACACGAACAGAGGTATATACCGATAACCAATCACACTGATCATGCCCAGGACAACAACCAATGCCCCCTGCTTCAAATAGATCTTGCTATAGAAACCCGGCAACGATGCGAGCGTCACACCGATGAACACCCAATAATAAAGTGTAGCCGGCCACAAAGACCAAGGGCTGGCATATTCCGACACCATTTCACGGACTGGACCGCTTTGCTGAAAGATGACGCATTTAAAAGAGTCGAGCCCACTGGGTGCGGCCACCAATATTATGAAGCTCAAAACCACTACTGCCAGCATCAGTCTATTTTGTGGCTTATCCAGGCGCGACATTAGTGATGGTGATGGCGCCCAACAGCTTTCCAGCACATAGCAGATACCGAACAGGCCCAGCGCCGCCACACCAAACAGCACAATGCCGTGGGTATTACTCCATATCAACATGATCGGCGGAATGCAATACAGCAGCCAACGCTTGCCGCCGCCCGCAAATTTATCAAGCAGCAGAAAAGTCAGGGATAACAGCAGGAATGAAAAAAGCTGCGGACGTTCGCCGTTATGATGCAAAATCGCCAACCCGGCCAATGCCGTGATGGCCAAGGCGAATGAGCTGTTGGACGCGGCAAGGCGGCTGCGCAAATACACGATAGCCAAACAGAGCACCAGTATGCCGGCGCGAAAATATATGATGCCGTCAAGATCGAACCAGCGATAAACCGAATACAACAACACCTGCCCCAGCCATTCGCTCTTCAGCACAGTCTGTCCGCACGCATTGGCGGCATCGTACATGCCGAACGGATCCACGCCCGGAATGGCGCCACTTTCCAAAATATTCCTCCCGGCAGCGATATGCCACCAGAAATCGATATCCCATACCTTGACAGAAAAAAATCCGAAGAACGTGATGAGCAGCGCCACAAGCGCCAGATATTCAAGATACTGTTTGCGCTCGTTCATGTCAGATCACTATTTAGGATTGCGCAACTGCAAGTGTATCAAACATCGATCTATCCACTGCGCAGTCAATTTTTCCTGCACCGAGTTCTGCCGCAAACGCGCTTTCAAACCGGGGAAGTCGACACGATCAAGCTCCTGATCCTGATTGAAACAGGAAAAGACGTAGGTAGTTTTGCCGGTCTCGGGATCGATTTGCGCTTGCAGACATTGGGCGCAGATCTCCTTCATCATGCATTGCATTGGCGAATTGATCGAGCCGATCGCAAAGTGATGCGGCTGCAAATACGGCTTCAGCACTTGATGGCGCGCCGCTGCGACTGCAGCCATCATACTGTCAGAACCAATGGCGATGATGCGATCAGTATCGGCGAAGGCAATTGTTTGAACTCCCAATGCGCCGCTCGAATAAGCCGCCATCGCTTGTACGATATTGCCGACGAAGCTGCGATCCTGAGGGCGCGATGGCGTAAAGCCGGGTTGCTCGTCACAGCACCAGACCACCACATCGGCTGCATTTTCGATCTCGGCTACTTTGTAGCGGTCGATCATTTTTTTGTAGCCCGCGAAGTACAGCACTTTCGATCCGGCTGCACGCAAAGCCTGACCGATGGAGAACAGCACGGCATTCCCCAGTCCGCCGCCCACCAGCATCACGGTCTCATCGTCCGGGATCTCGGTCGGCGTGCCGGTCGGCCCCATCAACACCACCGGCTCGCCGGGCTTGAGCATGACACACAAGTCAGCCGAGCCACCCATCTCCAACACGATGGTGGAGATGAGTCCGCGCTCAGGGTCGACCCAGGCACCAGTCAATGCAAGACCCTCCATGGTCAGACGGGTACCGTCAACTTCTAGCGCATTGGTTTCATAATTTTGCAGCCGATAAAATTGCCCCGGACGAAAACGCTGCGCCGCCAGCGGTGCCTTGATGACGACTTCGATGATATTCGGTGTCAGGCGTATGACTTCATGCACGGTAGCGCGCAACGATTGATTGAGTTCCGTCAGAAATTCAGCGTCAGATAATTGTGACGCCGGGCGAACACGCTCCAGCACGGCACTTACCAAGGGATAGCCCTGCTTCGCTCCGCCCATCGCTTTGACCACGTTACCAAAGAACGAAGGATGCACATCACCGAAGAAACTGATGAAGCGGCCATCGAAATGTTTGGACAACAGCACTTGCGCCGTCTTCGGCTTGGCACTGGCGGGCTCGGGCCGAACCGGAGCACCGTCTTCATCGCATGCCTGAAAATAGCGGCCGTCGATTTCAAAATGCTCCGGGTCTTCGCGTGCCAGAACGGTGTTCGGCTGCGTGCCCGCTGCGACCAGAATGGTGCGCGCAGCAACTTCAATCTCTGCGCCTGCGCTCCAAACGCCGTCATCGCTGCGATGTTGTTCCGACATGAGTACCGCACGCGCGGCACCGAACTCATCGACCTCAATGCGTGTCGGGTTGAGTCCCTCGGCAAAACTGATCCCTTCTTCGAGGGCCTTTTCAACTTCCTCATGGTTCAGCGTATACGAAGGACTGTCGATCAAACGTTTGCGATAGGCGATCGTGACGCCGCCCCAACTTTGCAGCAATTCGACGATGCGCGGTTCGCGCCCTTCCGCTGCGGCGGCATTGCGCTCGGCCTCGATCGCACGTGCGTGGTTTAAAAACTCTTCGGCAATATGCCGCTCCTCAGGCATCCACGGCCGATGCACTGCGGCCTCGCCTTTCTCGGCAACCAGGATATTGTAGCGAAGCAAGAATTTTTCGACCTGCACCGGATAATAAGCCAGCGATTCGGTGGCCGTGTCTATCGCGGTGAGGCCGCCGCCGATCACGACCACCGGCAAACGTATTTGCAGATTGGCAATGGAGTTTTGTTTCGCCGCGCCGGTCAATTGCAGCGCCATCAAAAAATCCGATGCTGTGCGCACCCCGCGCGCGAGACCGTTGGGAATATCCAGCACCGTCGGGCGGCCCGCGCCATTGGCCAGCGCGATGTGATCGAAACCGGCCGCGAATGCCGTATCCACGGTCAGAGTCCCGCCGAAACGCACGCCGCCAAACAATGCAAATTGGCTGCGCCGCTCCAACAACAAACGAATCAGCTTCAGGAAATTCTTGTCCCAGCGCACCGTGATGCCATATTCAGCAACGCCACCGAACCCTGCCAGAACACGGTCATTGAGCGACTCATACAGTTCGGCAATGTCATGGATCGGGGAAAATGCGACACGGTCGCCATTGGCAGACACACCACTAATCTGCGGCGGCAATGGTTCAATTTTCAAACCATCGATACCGACCACGGTATGTCCGTCATTGATCAGATGATGAGCAAGCGTGAAACCTGCCGGGCCCATCCCGACAATCAATACACGACGGCCGCTGGCTGCTTTTGGATAAGGTCGTTGCAAATGCAGCGGATTCCAGCGCGTCAACAGACTGTAAATTTCAAAGCCCCACGGCAGATCGAGCACATCCTTGAGCGTGAGCGTCTCCGCCTGCGGGATGTCGACCGGCTGTTGCTTCTGATAGATGCACGACTTCATGCAATCGTTGCAGATACGATGCCCGGTCGCCGCCACCATCGGATTGTCGACCGCGATGATGGCCAATGCCCCCAGCGCATGGCCCAGGGTCTTGACCTTGTGGAACTCGGATATCTTTTCCTCGAGCGGGCAACCGGCCAGCTTCACGCCGAAGATATTTTTCTTGAACGCGGCCACGCTTCCATCGGCGGGTGGTTTTTCCTTGAGACCTTTGGAGCAGGAATCCTTACCTTGTTCGTGACACCAGATGCAGTAATTGGCCTGGTCGAGTGCGCCGGTCAGATCGGTCCCGGCATCGGTCAACGCAAACCCCTGGCGGCGGCGCAACGCATGTCCTTCGCCGAGTCGATAGGCGGTGATGCCATCAAGGTTAACGGTTGCCAACGGAACCAGGTGCTCGAAATCAAGCTTGGCCGGCAACTTGAACAAGATGCCGCTGCGGTGGCGCTCGCGTCCGGCAGCAGTTTGCACTGCCCAAGCCGCATAACGAGTAGCGAGCAGCAATTCGTCGGCGTGGGCTGTTTCATCCGTCAGCCATTGGGTAACCTCCCGTGCGTAGGCCAGCTCGCTGAACGGTGTTCCGATGCACTCCGCCAATTCAGCTTCGAGTGCCGGGCCGTTAATTGATGCAGCTTCTTCCGGTTTTACTTTAGACATCGCCCTGCGCTGCACGAACAGGCGTTTGCAACTGTAGAGCGGGGCCAGTTCATGATGTTGCCCGGCCAAGGCGCGCACTTGCTTTTCGATGCCGAACAGGCGCGCGAGGAAATCTTCGAGATGCGGTGCCAGCGCGATCAACAGTTCCGATTGTACCTTGCCGGAAAGGCCAGCATTGGATAGCCGGACAGCTTCGAGTTGCGCGCGTAACTTAGCATCGCCTTCGCCCAGAAAATCGAGGAAAGCAGCATCGAGACGGAGAAGTCCCTCCCGCTCATACAGATCATTAAACGAAAATCCGAATTCCATAACCAGGTTTTTATGATGGACAGCGTTATATTGAACCTTTTGCATTATTCCCACATTTTTAAATTTTCAGCACGTTGCCGTATATCATCCTGTGCCAGCACTTTAGCGTCCGAAAGGTATTGGCATGATCTGGAGGTAAACCAAGCTTCATTATACATAGGGCTCTCATACAATTTTCCAAAGCTCTTTTTTTTCATAATAATTCCAGCTTTTTATTGACAGGCAGTGCAAAAAAAAACTACATTCCTCCTCTGAGTTTTTCATCTCACCCTCAACAACAATCGTTATTCGGGAGGTCGTCATGTCCAACATCGAATCTGTACTGAATGAAATACGCGTTTTCAAGCCATCCGCTGAATTCGTCAAACAGGCCAATGTGTCTGGCATGAGCGCTTACCGCGCCTTGGCTGATGCTGCGCAAAAAGACTATCCTGGCTACTGGGCCAAGCTGGCGCGCGACAATCTGCAATGGAAAAAGCCTTTCACCAGGACGCTGGACGAAAGCAACGCGCCGTTCTACAAATGGTTCGAAGATGGCGTGTTGAATGTTTCTTACAACTGTCTCGACAAGCATCTCACCACACAGCCGGAAAAAACCGCGCTGATCTTCGAGGCCGACGATGGCAAGGTCACCAAAATCAATTACCGCGATCTGCACGCCCGCGTGTGCCAATTCGCCAACGGCCTGAAGTCGCGCGGCATCAAAAAAGGCGACCGCGTCATCATCTACATGCCGATGAGCATCGAGGCTGTAGTTTCCATGCAGGCCTGTGCACGCATAGGCGCGATCCACTCGGTGGTGTTCGGCGGTTTCTCTTCCAAGAGCCTTCAAGAACGCATCGTCGATGCGCAGGCCAGCGCAGTGATCACCGCCGATGCGCAAATGCGCGGCGGCAAGGTAATGGCGCTGAAATCCATCGTGGATGAAGCGCTCGGCCAGAAGGGATGCGAGTGCATCCAGAGCGTGATCGTTTACAAACGCGCTGGCAGCGAAGTGCAATGGAACGCCAGACGCGACGTGTGGTGGCATGAACTCACTGCCGGGCAGTCATCCGTCTGCGAACCGGAATGGGTCGGTTCCGAACATCCGCTGTTCATCCTCTACACCTCCGGTTCCACCGGCAAGCCCAAGGGCGTGCAGCATTCCAGCGGCGGCTATTTGCTTGGCACCATACTCACGATGCAGTGGGTGTTCGACTACAAACCCACCGACATCTTCTGGTGCACTGCCGACGTGGGCTGGATCACCGGCCACAGCTACGTGGCGTATGGCCCGCTGGCAGTGGGCGCGACCGAGGTCATCTTCGAAGGCATCCCCACCTGGCCCGATGCCGGACGCTTCTGGAAGATGGTACAGGATCACAAGATCACCACTTTCTACACCGCACCGACCGCGATCCGTTCGCTGATCAAACTCGGCGGCGACCTGCCCAAACAATATGATCTCTCTTCGTTGCGCCTGCTCGGCACGGTCGGGGAGCCGATCAACCCGGAAGCGTGGATGTGGTACTTCACCGTGGTCGGCAAGGAACGCTGCCCGATCGTGGACACTTGGTGGCAAACTGAGACCGGTTGCCACATGATCGCGCCGTTGCCCGGCGCTGTACCAACCAAACCCGGTTCCTGCACCCTGCCGATCCCCGGCATTCAGGTCGCAGTGGTGGATGAACTGGGCAACGAAGTCGGCGCTAACCAGGGCGGCTCGCTGGTCATCACAAAATCTTTCCCCTCACAGATCCGCACCATATGGGGCGACCCGGATCGCTACAAAAATGGCTACTTTCCCCCAGAAATGCGCGGCGCCTATCTGGCGGGCGACTCCGCCAACCGCGACGAGGACGGCTACATCTGGATCATGGGGCGCAACGACGACGTGCTGAAAGTCTCCGGCCACCGTCTCGGCACGATGGAAATCGAATCCGCGCTGGTCTCCAACCCGCTGGTGGCGGAAGCCGCTATCGTCGGGCGCCCGCACGACATCAAGGGAGAGGCCATCGTCGCTTTCGTGGTGCTGAAAGGCGCACGTCCCACCGATTCGGCCAAGGGAAAAGAAATCGTCGAGATACTGCGCAATTGGGTAAGCAAAGAGATAGGCCCGATCGCCAAACCGGACGAGATCCGCTTCGGCGACAATCTACCCAAGACCCGCTCCGGCAAGATCATGCGTCGCCTGTTGCGTGCCATCGCACAGGGCGAACAGATCACGCAGGATGTTTCTACGCTGGAAAACCCGGCCATACTGGAACAATTAAAAGAAGTGGTGCGCTAATTATTTCAAAGCAGCGCATTTGCATCGAAGCTGAGTTGGCCGGGTTTCGGCGTAGGCTTAATGAGCGCGCGAACGTTAAGCGCGTAGCGTGGCCATAGCCAAAATCCCCTAGGAGCCTGTCGGGCTTCCACCAACGCCAATCACATTATCCTGAAACGCAGCAAATTTGAGTTTCATTTCAACAATTGAATTGTCCGGTTTTCATCCCATCGTTTGTGTTTCTTTAATTTTGGCAACGGGCATCATTG
>JANXXH010000039.1 GCA_025350705.1 Gallionella sp. | reverse complement strand
CGGCAGCTCTCGCTGGTAGCGGTTATCCGGTGGATCGGGAGTTGGTGGCAAGAACCTTGGGGTTTGACGGCGTATGCGAGAACTCGCTGGATGCCGTCTCCGACCGCGACTTCGCCATCGAATTCACTTCTGCCGCCGCGCTCGTCATGACGCACTTGTCGCGCTTCTCGGAAGAACTGATTCTGTGGTCTTCGCCGCGCTTTGGTTTCGTGGATATTGCCGACCGTTATTGCACTGGCTCCTCCATTATGCCGCAGAAAAAGAATCCGGACGTGCCGGAGCTGGTGAGAGGTAAAACCGGACGCGTCAACGGCCATCTGGTCGCGCTACTCACGCTGATGAAAGCTCAACCACTGGCTTACAACAAGGACAATCAGGAAGACAAGGAACCGCTGTTCGACACCGTGGAAACCTTGACGCAGACATTGCGTATATATGCCGACATGATCGCGGGCATCAAGGTAAAGCCGGAAGCCATGCGCAGCGCAGCTTTGCAAGGCTACGCCACCGCCACCGACCTTGCTGATTATCTGGTCAAGAAGGGCTTGCCGTTCCGCGATGCACACGAGACGGTTGCACAGACCGTGCGCTTCGCCGAACAGAGCGGTTGCGATTTAAGCGACATCAGCCTTGCCGAGTTGCAGAAATTCTCAGCTCACATTACCGAAGATGTTTATCAGGTGTTGTCGCTGGAAGGTTCGCTCGCCAGCCGCAACCACATCGGCGGCACTGCGCCTCAGCAAGTCGCTGCAGCTATCGCGCGGGCGCGAGTCAGTCTCACACAATAACTAGAATTTCAAATCATGTCTTCACTTGCAACTGCAATACCGTGCCCGATACGATCCCTGACCTCGGTATGTTATGTTAGGTTAATAAGGCAGTAGTAAATTCCTCCGCTGGCACCGGCCTGCCGAATAGATAACCCTGAAAGAGCCTGCATCCGGCATCCCAGAGAAAATCACGCTGAGCAAGGGTTTCCACCCCTTCGGCAATCACTTCTATGCTCAGATTATTGGCCATACCGATAATCGTTTGAACTATCATCGCATCGGTAGATTTTATACCGATGTTGCGCACAAAAGACTGGTCGATCTTCAATTGATCGAGTGGCAATTGCGTAAGATACGCCAGCGATGAATAGCCCGTACCAAAATCATCCATGGAAAAGCGCACGCCAATCGCTTTCAACGCATGCATCTTGGCAATGGTATCAGTGACATTTTCGAGCACCGTGCTCTCGGTCAACTCAAGTTTGAGACGCGATAGATTGATGTTGTTGTGCTCGACGACTTCGCTCACTTGTTTAACGAAACCCGGCTGGCGGAACTGCCTGGCACTAACGTTGACAGCAAGCGTCAATTCGCGAGTGAGCGGCTTGCCAGCCCATTCCTTAAGTTGAGCGCAGGCCGTTTGCAACACCCACAGACCGAGAGGCAGAATAAGTCCTGTGTCTTCCGCAACGGGAATGAATTTGGCGGGGCTGATCATACCTTGCTCCGGATGCTCCCAGCGGATGAGTGCCTCTGCACCAATGTGGCGTTGCTCGCTATCGACCTGCACCTGATAGTAAAGCTTGAATTCATGTCTTGGTATTGCCTTGCGCATTCCGGCCTCGAGCTCGCTGCGAATTTCCAGCGCTTCCTGCATTGCCGGATCAAAGAAGTGCAAGGTGTTGCGCCCGGATTTCTTTGCTGCGTACATGGCTGTGTCAGCCTGTTTGAGCAAATCGTCGAGATTTTGTCTGTCATTGGCAAACAAGGAAATGCCTATGCTCGCCGAACCGTAATACTCCATATCTTTGAGCAAGTAGGGCTGGTTGATGGCCTTGAGCAATTTTTCTCCCAGTCCCCGCGCCTGCAAGACAGCCTCCGTTCTGTCTTCGCTTAATCCCTCCAATAACACCACGAATTCATCCCCGCCCAAACGCGCTATCGTGTCGCTCTCACGTATACAGGCTCGCAGGCGCTGGCCCACCTCGATCAACAGCAGATCGCCGAAGTCGTGTCCTCTGGTGTCGTTCAATATTTTGAAATTATCCAGATCAATGAACAAAAGTCCGGCACAGGTCTGGTTGCGTGCGCTGGTTATGACTGCCTGATTGAGACGGTCGAACAGCAGCCGCCGGTTGGGCAATTGGCAGAGCGGGTCATAAAAGGCAAGATTGTGAATCTTATCTTCAGCAAGCTTGCGTTCGGTGATGTCAAGAAACGCACAAATATAATTCGTGATTTGGCCATCTTTGCCGACAACGGCGGTAATGGTCAGCCATTCCGGGTAAATTTCCCCGTTCTTGCGGTGGTTCCAGATTTCCCCTTGCCAGTAATTGTCGCGATGCAGGATTTCCCGCATATGCGGGTAGAACTCCGCATCCTGGCGATCAGATTTGAGCATGCCCAGGTTTTTGCCGATGGCTTCTTCAGCACTGTAGCCGGTCAGTTTCGTGAACACACGATTGACCCGAATGATCCCATCATCACTATCAGTAACGATCATGCCCTCTTCGATTTCGAATGCAGCGGCGGCAACACGCAAAGCCGCCTCGCGCTCTTCCAGCACCGCCATCATGCTATTGAAGGCATGAGCCATATCGGTGATGTCTTTCGGCCCGGTGAGCTCGGCCCGCACTCCTGATTCGCCTACCTTGGCACGCCCCATGCTGGCCGACAACAGGTTAAGTGGCCGCGTCATGCGGTTGGTCAGGAAGCGGATCAGGGACAGAAACAGCAGCGCGAAGGAAAATGACGTGGCCAGGTTGACGACAAAAATTTCGGTTGTGGTCTGAGCCAGCGCCGCCTTGCTCATCACGACTGCAACATGGCCGAGCAACTCTGGGGCGGCGGCCTTTACTTCGAATGGCGATTCGTCAACAGGCTTTGTATATACCGGCGCTACAAACCGCCATGCATTCCGGCTTTCGGCATCGAGAACGGCTGCGGTCTGCACCCAGTTGGTTCGCTCCACTGTAGTGGGGAATTCGGCGGGGTTGACGCTTCCTCGTGTCAGCAATGTGCGCTGGTTGACATCGCGTATTTCAACACTGACCACGCCCGGGAAAGCCATGGTCGCGTTCACTGCCACAGTTGCGTTATCAGCCGCGGCATAAATCAGTGCCAGTGAACTCTGACGGGCCAGATTCTCGGTGATGCGTTGGCCCTGTTCAATCAGGTTAAGGCGCACCCGCTGGTTACTCTGCCATGATCCAACCAGAGAGGAAGACAACGCCAGAAACAAAATCCCGAACATTACCATGATGCCAAGCTGGCGCTCAAAAGTGAATCTTTGGAGAAATTTGTTAATAATCTTCTTCATCGGCGTATGGGAACCACTAGAAATTTGCTTTGCGGGATGAAGCGTAAGGAGCCGCGCAGCGAACAACGAGACATTTCAAGTTGATAGGCGAGGAGTGAGTAAGCACGCGACGCCGCGATTCGCCCGGAAAATGAATTTATAGAGGTTCCCATATAGGTTTATTGCTCGGGGAATATCGTGTCGAAACCCTGCAACCCGGCTGGTTTGAGCCCAAAATGCTTGGCAGTGCGCAAGTTGACTGCGCTTTGTACGTCACGCAATGGCAGCATGCCACGTTTCCCGTAGTCCCCCGAGATCAGAATTTCCTGCGCCAAAC
>JANXXH010000013.1 GCA_025350705.1 Gallionella sp. | reverse complement strand
TCCTTGCTCATTTGCTGCAACAATCCGCTGCTCACTGCCACCAATGCATCATTGCGATTCCAGCCGGTAGCAAACGCATTCACATCAGGCGAGTCGTATATCGCCACTTCAGGCATGCCGATCCCGGCAGCCTGTGCTTGTCTGCGTACTGTATCGACCAGCCAGCGCTCGGTCGGATCGCTCGGGTTTTCGATGACCTGCGCACCCACCATGCGTTTGGCAGACCACTTGGACATGGCCAGCGAAACCAGCGAACCGGCAAAGCCGATCACGGCAGACAACACCAGTAACGCGGTGAAGTTGATCCCGCCGGTTTCATTCAACCAGCGATCCACGCCGAGCAAGCGCAAGGTGATGTTGATCACGAACACCACGGCAAGGTTGGTCACAATAAACAAAAATATTCTCTTCATGAACTTATCGCCTCCAATGTCAAAATGCCCAGTAACAATATGTGCAGTGCAGTCTACCATCGCTGTCACCTGCCTCGCGTATGTTGGGGGCACATCTTCAAATTTCAAGAACTGGTTCACCAGTGGTAAACTCGCCGCCTTTCAATGGTCTGCCGGAGGTCAAGTTGCGAGAACTGCTCAATCACCCTGCCGTACAAGCCGGCCTGGCCCCTTTCCTGGTCGCGCTCTTCACTGCCGAGTTGTTGCAGCGCATCAGGTTGAGCGGCTTGGCCATCATCGCCGGATTTGCCATCACCATATACATGGCCAGCAACTTCACCATTACGCCGGTCTCCGCCTCGCAAAAAATTGTTCTATTGGGTTGGCTCAGCGCATTGCTCGCCCTGTTGCTCACTTTATTGCAAGCTCGCTGGCTTAACTGGCTGCTTCCCGTGCTCGGGGGCGCGGCCGCTATTTGGACGGCACAACGTATTCTCCAGCAACAAGCGCCCCAAACAGTATTGCTGTGGGGCGCGGGTTGTGCGGCTTATGTCGCGATTCTGGTTGGTATCATGGACAAACTTGAACATGAACCGCTGCGCGCCGCAAGTGCCGCTACCGCACTGGGCATAGGCACCGGTGCCGCAGCACTGGTCGGCGCGTCTGCCCTGCTCGGCCAATTCGGATTGGCGCTGGGATCTGCCGCATCTGCGCACCTGTTGATCCAGATGGCCAGCAACCATACGCTCCCCGCCGGTCGCACCTTCACTTTGCCGCTCGCATTGATTGCAGGTCTGACCGGGTGCGTTGCTGTGCTGAGTGCAAAACTTCCGTGGTACGCGTTGCCCATCCTGGCTGCTATTCCACTGGCAGCCTGGCTGATGCCGCTTCCCAGGCAATCACCCAGGATACAAGGTTTGCTTCTCACGATGTTGGCATTCGTCTTCGTGGCTGGCGCGGTCTTTGTGACATGGCGTGTGGCTGGCGATGTACCGTTTTAACTACAGAATATCTATTCAATAGCCAGCCAGAACCGAATAAGTTAAATCCTTAACCGGTAACGTTACAATCCTGATTCATAGCTCGCCACTTCTTCCATCTGCGCATCGGACATCAAATCGGCGATCATGCCCATCATGCCGGTAGACTCGTTGGTACGAGCGTCGCTCCTGAAATCCTTAAGTTGCTTTACCAGATAACTTTTATGCTGGCCGCCTATCACAGGAGCCCTGGGATTATTGGGCGCCAAACCTTTTCCATTTATCCCATGGCAAGTTTGGCAGCCATTTCCACCCGTGAACCGTTTCCTGCCAGCTTCATTTTTCGCCAACACGTTGCTACCTTTCATTTTATCCTGGCTTGCGAAATAGGCTGCGATGTCGAGCAAATCCTGTTCGTTTGTCAATCTGAGGGCTATGTCAGTCATCGTAGGGTCTCTACGTGAGCCGGACTGGAAATCCTTGATCTCCTTTCGGATATAAGCGGCATATTGCCCGGCGAGCTTGGGACAATCAGGTGTTTCGGAGTTACCGTCTTTTCCATGACAGGCTTGGCATATCAAAGATTTTGTCTTGCCTGCGACCGGGTCGCCAGTACCGATGCGCTGAGCAACCTCAGCCGGGTCATCACCATGATGTTCCTCGACTGCGTATGCGGCCGTGCCCGTGAGCCATATGACGGCCAAACCAGTCATGATATTCATTCGCTTGCGGGACATGCCTTCCTCTTCAAAAAAATATTGATCAAATATGCCAAAAATGGCTGCGGATACGAGTCCAAAATACAACAGCAAGTAGCGGCTTGGTGTAACAACCTTCCCCGAATATTACTGTATACGAGCACTTCAATCCTAACACTTTGCATGACCTTCGGTTGATCAAACCCACCGCTTGACGCACCCCCGAAGAAAGTTACAATGAACCTGAACTACATTGGGGACCTAAGTTAAACCTGACAAATCATATGCTGCAACCCCCAACAGTTTATTCTCGCGGCGCGTTCGTTGTGCAGAAGCCCAATAAAAGAATTATTATGCCGAGACCGTTGATCAACATGAGGCCATTATGAAAGCACCCATCCGCATCACCATCACCGGAGCCGCAGGACAGATCGGCTACGCCACACTGTTCCGCATCTCCAACGGCGACATGCTGGGACGAGAGCAACCCATCATCCTGCAATTGCTGGACCTGCCGCAGGCGCAGCCCATGTTGCGCGGCGTGGCTATGGAACTGGAGGATTGCGCCTTTCCTTTGCTGCAACAAGTCATCATCACCGACGACCCCAAGGTCGCTTTCAAGGATACCGAGATCGCCATGCTGATTGGCGCGCGCCCGCGCAGCAAGGGCATGGAGCGCAAGGACTTGATCGAGGCCAACGGCGCGATCTTCTCCGCGCAGGGCAAGTTGCTCAACGAATATGCCGCGCGCCATGTCAAGGTATTGGTGGTAGGCAACCCCGCCAACACCAACGCGCTGATCGCGATGAAGAATGCGCCCGACCTGGACCCGCGCAACTTCACCGCGATGATGCGCCTCGACCACAACCGTGCGATCGCGCAGGTAGCGCTCAAATTATTCCAGCCGATCCGCGACATCAAAAAGATGGTCGTGTGGGGCAATCATTCCGGCACGCAATATCCCGACCTCGACCACGCCGAGATACGCGGCCGGATGGTGCGTGAAATCCTGCCCGATCAGGATTGGGTCGAACGTGAATTCATCCCCACCGTGCAAAAGCGCGGCGCG
This sequence comes from Gallionella sp., assembly GCA_025350705.1. Lineage (GTDB taxonomy): Bacteria > Pseudomonadota > Gammaproteobacteria > Burkholderiales > Gallionellaceae > Gallionella. The sequence continues at coordinate 28,910 of JANXXH010000013.1, read as the reverse complement.
GCCGTAATCGAAGCGCGCGGCTTATCGAGTGCCGCGAGCGCCGCCAACTCAGCCGTCTCGCACATGCACGACTGGATGCTCAGCTCGCACCACAACGACTGGGTCACGATGAGCGTGCCCTCCGACGGCAGCTACGACATCCCCGAAGGCGTGATCTACGGCTTCCCCGTCACCTGCAAACACGGCCATTTCACCATCGTGCAGGGACTTCCGATCAGCGAACTGGGTCGCAAGCATATGAAAGATAGCCATCAGGAATTGCTCGACGAACGCGATCATGTAAAGCAGTTGCTGGGGTAAGAAACAACAAACCGAAATTCGGATTGAAAAATACCGTTGTACTACTCGTACTCGCCCTGTCCGCAATGCTCGCCGGATGCGGAAAATCTGACACTCCGCCGGTCGCGACGGACAAGACGAATAAATTGTGCGCAGCCATACTAGACACCGGCCTCACCCAGAAATGCATTGTCAGCAATCTGGACAGGACGGTGGGTATCACGTTCGACAGCAATGACGACGAGAAGGCAAGGATGCTATGTATGGATATCGCAAACAGGATGAAACCACTGACAGCCAACCTCGCCGGCCAGTGGAATCTGCAAGTATTTTCCCCGTATCGCGACGACAGGCCTCTTAACTATTGCGCTCTTCATTAGCAAGACTCAAGGGTCAGCTTCAAATATAAAAGTAGGCGACTAAATCAGTCTTGAAACTTCCTTATACGCCCTCATTTAACTCGCATTGCTCAATGAGAGGCCGCCATGTCCAACGTCCGTCCGCCTGCCGTTGCAGGCATGTTCTACCCCGCCGATACTCGGAAGCTTGCGCAAGATGTGCAACTGCTGTTGGCTGACGCACGCACGCACGAGCTGATTCCCAAAGCACTGATCGCGCCACACGCCGGTTACATCTATTCCGGCGCGATCGCCGCAACTGCCTACGCCACGCTGCTGCCGATCGCGGCGCGTATCCGCCGCGTGGTGCTGCTCGGCCCCACGCATCGCGTCGCGGTGCGTGGCTTGGCATTGCCCGGTGTGGATGCGTTCGACACGCCGCTCGGACGCGTGATGCTGGACGCTGCTGGCGCTCGCGCCATCGCCCATCTGCCGCAAGTCGGCATCAGCACGCAGGCACATGCGCTGGAACACTCGCTGGAAGTGCAACTGCCGTTTTTACAAAGCATATTATCTGATTTCACTTTGCTGCCACTGGCAGTCGGCATGGCGACCGCCGACGAAGTTGCCGAAGTGCTGGAGACGGTGTGGGGCGGCGAGGAAACACTGATCGTGATCAGCTCTGACCTCTCGCACTACTTGCCCTACGCCACCGCGCAGCGCGTGGATAATGAGACCGCGCAGTCCATCCTGAAGCTGCGCCAACCCATCGCGCACGATCAAGCGTGCGGCGGCACACCGATCAGCGGCCTGATCGTCGCGGCTCAGAAACACCATCTAGTCCCACATTTGCTCGATCTGCGCAACTCCGGCGACACGGCCGGGTCTCATGAGCAAGTAGTGGGGTATGCGGCATTTGCATTTACCGCAGCAATTTAGATTACAGGAGTCATGAACATGCAAGATGCCAAAGGTGAAATTGAACGGGGTGAAATCGAAAGAGGTGTAGTGTTACTGCCGATTGCGCGTGCCGCGATCTCCAGCGCCTTGAAGCTTTCGTACAAGGCGGACGAATCCGCACATTGGCTCGCCGATCATGGCGCGTGTTTTGTCACGCTCACGCAATTCGGCGAGTTGCGCGGTTGCATCGGCACGCTGCAGGCGCACCGGCCATTGCTCGCTGACGTCAAAAGAAACGCCGTGTCCGCCGCAATGCGCGACCCGCGTTTTACGCCGTTGAGTGTGGAGGAACTCGACATCACCACCGTCGAAATCTCGCTGCTCTCGACTACCCAGGCGATGGAAGTTAGAGACGAGGCCGATGCGCTGGCGCAACTGCGCCCCGGCGTGGACGGTATCGTGTTCGAATATGGCTCGTACCGCAGCACTTTCCTGCCACAGGTATGGGAGAACCTCGCCCAGCCGCGGGATTTTCTCGCGATGCTCAGGCGCAAGGCCGGGCTGCCCGAAGATTTCTGGGCGGAAGAAGTGAAACTATCGCGCTATACCGTGACCAAATGGAGCGAGTCCGACAAACTTTTGAAGGAACCACTAGCCATTCGACTAGGCGAGTAAACAACACTCGCCAAGTCGCTGGTTATAACCGGACACACCAAGGAGCGCTAACATGGATGAGCCAATCAGCATCGCCGAACGCTATCCCGCCAAATACTGGCACAAGCTGGATGACGGGCGTATCCAGTGCGACCTGTGTCCGCGCGACTGCAAGCTGCACGATGGACAGCGCGGCGCGTGCTTCGTGCGCGGGCGCGTCAATGATGCGATGGTGCTCACCACCTATGGCCGCTCCTCGGGTTTTTGCGTAGACCCGATCGAGAAAAAACCGCTCAACCATTTTTATCCCGGCAGCAGTGTGCTGTCGTTCGGCACTGCGGGCTGCAACCTCGCCTGCAAATTCTGCCAGAACTGGGACATTTCCAAATCACGCAACTTCGACAAGCTCGCCGATCAGGCCACCCCGGAAGCCATCGCGCGCAGCGCGGAGCGTCTGGGCTGCAAAAGCGTAGCGTTCACCTATAACGACCCGGTGATCTTCGCCGAATATGCGATGGACGTAGCCGACGCCTGCCACGAGCGAGGCATCAAGACCGTGGCTGTCACGGCGGGGTATATGCACGACCAACCGCGCCGCGATTTCTACGCCAAGATGGACGCCGCCAACGTCGACCTGAAAGCCTTCACCGACGAGTTCTACGTCAAGCAGACCGGCTCGCATTTGCGACCGGTGCTGGACACGCTGAAATATCTGAAACATGAAACCGAGGTATGGTTCGAGATCACCACACTGCTGATTCCCGGCCTCAACGATTCGGAAGAAGAGCTAACCAAGATGAGTGATTGGCTCGTCAAGGAACTCGGCGTGGATGTGCCGCTGCACTTCAGCGCATTTCATCCCGACTACAAAATGACCGGCGTCCCCGCCACTCCGCCTGTGACTTTGGTAAAAGCGCGCAACATCGCCCTTGCTGCGGGGATGCAGTATGTCTATACCGGCAACGTGCATAACCGCGAAGGGGATACCACTCATTGCCCGTCATGCGACAGCGCCCTGATCGTGCGCGACTGGTATGAGATCGAACAATACCGCCTCACCCCCGACGGCCATTGCCCGGACTGCCATGCCCAAATCGCCGGACGCTTCGAAAAGTTCGCCGGACAGTTCGGCAGGCAGCGCATTCCTATTGTCATGGCGGGAAGATAATTACGCAGGGCGAGCAGCCCATTTTAAAAAGGAGAAGATCATGAGCAGCATCTGGCGTAGCATCCTGACTTTCATCGTGATTATTTTGGCTCTCGGCTTACTTGGCCTTGTTTTTTTCCCGGGACATTGATTGCCCGAACAGCGATTAAACAGTGTACGCATGGCACACCGCCATGTTCTCACGGCCTATGCCTGACGAGTCGGCGGGTCTGGTTTGTATTTTGTGAGGAGTGAAAACATGTCACATCTGCCTGTCACGATTCCCGCCGGGCACGTCTCGCTGGAAGGTGAGCTGGTACTGCCGCCATCCGCAAAAGGCGTAGTGCTGTTCGCCCACGGCAGCGGCAGCAGCCGCTTCAGCCCGCGCAACACCTATGTCGCCGAAGTGCTGCAGCAGCACGGTATAGCCACGTTGCTGTTCGATCTGCTGACACGCGCAGAAGATCAGAATTACGAGACGCGCTTCGACATCGCGCTGCTCACGCAACGTCTGCTCGCGGCGACCGCATGGCTGCAAAGCAATCCGAACACGCAAGCACTGAACTTGGGCTATTTCGGTGCCAGCACCGGTGCGGCGGCAGCGTTGCAGGCCGCCGCAAAAATGAAAAATAAAATCTCGGCTGTCGTATCGCGCGGCGGCCGACCCGACCTCGCCGGAGCTGTCGCGCTGCGCCAAGTGACTGCACCAACCCTGATGATCGTCGGCGGCGATGACTACGGCGTGATCGAACTGAACCAGCAGGCCGATGCGCTGCTGAACTGCGAGAAGAAACTCATGCTGATTCCCGGTGCAACCCACTTGTTCGAGGAACCCGGCACGCTGCAACAAGCGGCGCTCAGCGCGGCAGATTGGTTTGTGCAGCATCTGTAATCTAATATGGAGTGCGGCCTGCGTATGTTGTTGGTGCTTCAGCCCCTTACAACCACGGCGTACCCCTTGCGGGTGAACGCGTCTCCGCACTCCAAAATAAACATGGCACATATCCAATCCTTTCCGCCAATCGAAAGTCCAACTTCGCATACGCTGATCCTCGGCAGCATGCCGGGCAAGGAATCACTGCGGGCCGGGCAATATTATGCGCATGCCCGCAACAGCTTCTGGCCTATCATGGGCGATCTGATTGGCGCTGCGGCTACGCTGCCATACGAAACACGAACTCAAATATTGAAGTCTTCCGGTATCGCGCTCTGGGATGTGCTCGCTACATGCACACGGCACAGCAGCATGGATGCCGATATCGATGCGGACTCGATCTGCGCTAACGATTTCGCGTCATTCTTCCTTAAGCATCCGCACATCACTCAGGTATTTTTCAACGGGGCTATGGCCGAAAAATGCTTCCGTAAATATGTGCTGCCATCGCTCGAAAACAAATCCCAGTATTATCATCGCCTGCCTTCAACCAGCCCTGCGAACGCGGCTATGCGATATGAGCAGAAGCTGAAAGCATGGGAGGTGACTCTGAAAAAAAGGCAGTAAGAACGTGAGGCCATTCATTCCGGGCCGGTTTCTGCCAGCGCGATCGACACCGACTCCTGGAGAAATTGCAACACCACCAATTCGTCGCGCCTTAGCGCAGCTTGCGACAATTCGCGGCGGGAATTGCGTGTATTCTCCGTCTGGGAATGCGGAGCCGTGAGGCCCAGGTGATAGGCTTCCAACAGTGCAGGATGCACATAATACTTGCGGCACACCGTGCGCGTATTGCCGAGCCGCTCTGCCACCGCGTCGAGCGCGCGCACAATGTTGCGGTCCGACTCGCGTCGGCTGGCCGCAGGCCCCATCGTCCGCAGCTGCACGGCAGCCACCATGGTGCCGCCCCAGGTACGAAAATCCTTTGCCGTGATGTCGCGTCCGCTGGCTTCCCGCAAATAGTCGTTCACATCATCCGATGAGATCGGCTTGCGCTTGCCGAACGCATCGAGATACTGAAATATTTCCTGCCCTGGCAGATCCTGGCAGCGCTGCACGATGCGCGCGAGCCGCAGATCATTAAGTGCCACAGAATGATCGACTCCGCTCTTGCCACGAAAGGTGAAGCGCAACAGCGACCCCTTGACCTCCACATGCTTCCTGCGCAACGTGGTCAACCCATATGAGCGATTTTCTTTTGCGTATTCGTCGTTGCCGACGCGGATCAGTGTCTTGTCCAGCAACCGCACCACCGTGGCAAGCAACTGGCGCCGACTCAACTCACCGGCACGCAGATCGCGTTCCACGCGCTCCCGCAACGCTGGCAGTATCTCGCTGAATTCGAGCATGCGGCGAAACTTGGATTGGTCGCGCGCATCGCGGTATGAAGTATGGTAACGATACTGCTTGCGGCCGCGCGCATCGCGCGCCGTCACCTGGATGTGTCCGTCCGGATCGGGGCAGATCCAGACGTTGGTCCACGCCGGCGGAATCGCCAGCGCGTTGAGACGCTTGCGCGTGGCCGCGTCGCTGATGAGCGCGCCGTCAGGATCATAGTAACTCCATCCCTTGCCGGAACGGCGCCGACTGATACCGGCAAAGCCATCAGTGACATAACTCAGCCCGGCGTGCGTCGCCGCCTTGCGGTATTCGTGGTTTTTTGATGAAGTCACTCTGCGCCCCCTCCCTTCAAACCGAATGTGCTGCAGTGTGTATGTGCGATCCGCCTGACACTTTCCGGAAAACGCGCGCTAGTTCCCTTTGATCTTGCCCATATCGGCGCAGGGATCAGATCGTTCGACGCGTGGCGTGAACCAAATCACGTCATATGGCGCATCGCCAGTGGCGCTATCCGCCTCATATATCTTGGGATCAGTCGCTCCCGGACTCACCTCGACAAAGCCGATCGAAAGAATGTGGGCTGTCGGAGCACGCGCGGCAAAATAAAGAGGCAAACCGATGTCTCGGCGCGCATGGCTGCTGCCGACGATAGCGACCACGCCACGACCGATGCTTGATGTCGCGCTATCGGCCATCAAAGCATCGCGCAACCGCTGGCTGCGGGTCAGGCCTGCGCGTAATTCGTCCTTGAGCTTGCCGCAGTGCGCGCCCCCCATGTTTGCGACCAGATAATTCTGGCGGCTTTCGTTCCATACTTCTTCCACGGCCAGGCGCTTCAACTCATTCGCATCATAAGCGGCGTAGCCGCGCCAAACAACCGGCTGCAAGCGCTGAGTGGGAACATTGGCGGCGATGACCGGCAACTTGTTATCGACAGCAATGGCCAGCAGCGGCTGATAGGCCTTCCAGTCGGCAAACTTGACCAGCTTGGTGACACGGTTCAACACCTCGACACGATCACTGCCGGACAACGCCTGATCGAGTGCAGGTTGGCTTTCAGCATCGAGCTGCTCCATCATCAACGCAGGGCGCGCGCCAGATTCGATACGGGCTCTCAGCAGTTTCTGCTGGTTCTCATGATGCACTGGATTGTCATGCGTCTCGCCGAGCAGCAGCACGTCAATCGTGTTGATCCTGGCAAGCAGCGCAGCCTCATCTATGTAGCTGTGGCTGTTCATGTCCCATATCTTGCCAGCCAGCGGATGCCCGGTAAAAAGCATCCTCTCCGCATGCGCCAGGCTCGTGGATGACAGCAGCACAACAGTGAGGAATATTTTGATAGTCGCGATGATTTTCATGATGAATTAATTTGGCGGCGTTCTGGATCGCAAAAAGTCCAAGCTTGCCCAGATTATATTATTTGTCCCGTTTGTCCAAAACAATTCGTATCGTCTTCTGATCACACGGCCAAAGAATTAGCCCCGCTAACGGCTTCGATGCGCCGGATAGCAGGGCTATGTCAAGGAACGAAGAAAATATACTCCAAACTTTATCAGCGGGTGTTCAAGATGGATTCCATATTATTTTCCAGATCGTTCACCACTACCCACTCGGTGGCGCCGGCCTTGCGCACCCTCGCCTCCCAGCGGGCCAGCCGGTCGAGATATATCCGTGGATCGGCGTTGTCAGTTCCCAGCTTGGTCACATTTAACGCTACGATACGGATGCCATCGAGCTTGATCGGGAAATCGCGCACCGTTCCTTTGCCCAGCTCTTCCTGCATATCCGAAAAGATGACGATGGTCTTGTTGCCTGCCTTGGTCTCGTTAAGGTATTCCGCTCCCTGGATCAAACCACCGGTGATATCGGTAAAAGCGCTGCCCTTGGCTCCCTTGGCGAACTCTTCGATCTTGGCCTTGAACGCGCGCTTTTGCTGGGTTGCCTGCGATGGACGCTTATCGAAGGTAACCTTGGCGACGATATCTTTTTCCGTGAAGCTGCGTGTCTCCACCTTGGCCACGGCGAGCGAATCGCCGGGGTTCAGCGTAGCCAGCAGATAACTGATGATCTTGGTTGCCTTGTTTATCTCTCTGGTATAAGTGCCGGAGGTGTCCACCAGCATATACACGCCCTGACTATGGACGCGGCTGTCGCCGCAGGCGCTGACCAAAAATGTACCCAACAGTATGATCCAGAGGAACTGAAATCTTTTCATAATGTGTGCTCCTTTATTTGGATTGTCCTTTAGCAGACGGATTATTGCGCATCCCTATCACCCAGCGTTCTACCATCAGCGGGATGACGATCGGTATGTCGTAGGTCAACTCGAGCACCTTGGCGAAGCGCCTGAACACCACGCCGATGAACCTGAGCGCGAAACCGATCCCGCGCATGGTCTGCACTATCAGTACACCGATGACGGTACGCAGCGAATGCACCACGCTTTCCAACGGGATAGCCACGAATGCCAATGCAAACGGCAACACGAAACCCATGATCATCTGTCCGGCCATCGGTATGTTTGCCATAATGCTGTCAGACACAGGTGGTGCTGCGGAAGCCAGATCGCGCATCAGCGAAGTCTTGTCGGCGATCAGCATGTCGCGCATCAGCGCCAGCGACGACTCGATAGCAGCCAGGATGATCAGGAAGATCAGCGAAGCCAGCATCAAACGGCGGCGCATGTGATCGTCCATGCTGGCGATCTTGGGGAACAGTTGCGTGATGCGCAGCGATTCCAGCAGAAACAGGCCCATCGAGGCTTCCATCAGGATGATCACCAATGCCGCGACATCCGAGGTCTTCAGGTTGCTGGAAATATAATCGCTGGCGCCGACCATTTCCGACATCGGCAGCGCGATCAGCTTGTAGTTGATGAAGGCGCCGCCCATCGCGATGATCATGACCAGCCCTGAGATTGCCAACTGCACAAATGCAGAAGTCGACAACGCGTGTTCGGTCTTGTCGTCCTTGGCGCGTATCGCTTCGAATTTGGTCATATGGCCATCGATCTGTTTGGCGTTGGTTTCCAGGGTGACCATCTTCTTGCCCATCTCGCCGATCAGTTTTTCCACGGAGCGCCAAGTTGGGTTAAGCGTCTTCAGTATCTTGTGGCGCTCTTCATAGGAACGCCGAAACTCCGCCACGGTCTTGTCATGGATCTTCTGGATCGATTTGTTGATGTCTTCCAGTAGCTTGCGCGGAATATCACCTCCCGATTTGATCTGAGAGACTGATTCGAGTGCACTCACCCATTCCGGCGGCGGCGGCGGGACCTCTCCGCATTTGCGGTAGTCATCCTCGATGCGCGTCAATTCCTCCATCAGCTTGCGCTGCAAGGCGGGGAATTCCTGCATGTCCTTGCGGATGATGTTGGTCACCCGTTCGAATTCCCGGTCGATCATCGTAGCCGCACTTTCCTTGCTATGCGCCAGCAACACCGATTGATTGCGCAAACGCAAGTTATCCGCACTCAGGAACAACCAGCGGGAAATAAAACGGGTGGACTGTGTAACCAGATTGCATAGCGAGTGGATCACCCCATGCATCGGCTTGCGTGCCGCGTAGAGGAACGCCATTACCAGTATGCCCAAGACCAAAACGGACAGCGCAACGCTGTCAGGCCAAAACAACCACGAATGCCAGTCGATCATCGCTAATTCCCCCTTCATTAATGTTTACTACCTTCAGTGCCGAATCCAAGGCACCGCGCTTGTGAACCTGGCCGTAAAGCAGCCCCCGACGAGACGCACTCTGCCCTTTCTGCCATTGTCATGCAATACCTTTCGTCCATAATGTATACCGCTTGTCCCTTTTCCTATACCACTCATTCTGAACTTCTTCATTTTTTGAAGAGCGTACAAGCCTGTCGGGATTGACAGCCGAATGCCGCAGCAGTTGTTGGTGCGCAGTTTTGCCGCGGAAGATTATATAAAGCGTTACCGCCGAGCCGAACAAATTGCGCTCCCCATATCCCGTCACTGGCCTGTCGCATCAAAATCCGAAGGTCAAACTAATGTCTGGATAAGTTGAGCTACATGCACGGTAAATTATCACTTGGCAATCACGATAGGACTCATAAACGACGCCGGCACTGATATAGGCATTGGGACCAGACGCGATATTGATCCCGGCACGCCCCCCGACCGATTTGATGCCGGGCAGGCCGCTGACAGCGGTATGGCGATAAAACCCGCCGATATACGGCCTCACCGAAGACTCTTGATTGAAAACGTATTGAACAAAAGGAGAATACTTGGTGATACCGGGATTCCCCCCCGACCAATTCTCGATAGACAAACCGACACCCAGCCCGTCGAGCACGTAACGGGTCACGCTCGCCCCGATGACGAAATAGTTATTATCGAAGGCATAACCATTCCCGCCCACCAGCGAAAAATGAGTACGACCCTGCGCGAACATCCCGCCCACCCCGGCAGCACACACCGGCAAAGACGACAATACCATCAACACAGTTACCAATAGCCTGTCCATTGATACGCCCTATTGCAAGTAATAATATAAATTTAAGTGTGGATGAAAACCGCCGGTTTGTCCATTAGCCGATTTGGCAACCTGTTTTCGGCAGTCCAGCCTGTCGAAATATTGACCCGTCATGACCGACAGAAATTCAGGGCGTAAAATCAGAAGGGTACAATGCCAATCTCGCATGAGACTTATGTAGTGCGATGTATGGTGTACGGACGCATCCAAATCCGGAGGCTCTTCATGAAAATATTAATTTGCGGTGCAACAGGCTTTGTCGGCAGGCATCTTACCCACGTGCTACGGGAAGCCGGCCATACAGTCATGCGTGCCGTGCGCAGGCCCAGCGAGCCGGGCGACATTGCGGTGGACTTTTGCAACGACATCACAAAAGAAATCTGGCTGCCGCGCCTCAAAGGAATCTCTGCCGTCATCAATGCGGTGGGGCTGCTGCGCGACAGCCGCAACAACCCGATGCAGAAATTGCATGTCGAGACTCCGTCTGCGATCTTTTCCGCCTGTGCTGAAACCCATGTAGAGCGGGTGATTCATCTATCCGCACTCGGTGTTGATAGCGGCATAGAGGTGGCGTATTTTTCCACGAGATTGTTGGCTGAACGCGCACTCAAGGACTTGCCCGCGCATCTGCGCTGGCTGTGCATGCGGCCTTCAGTGATTTATGGTGAGGATGGCGCCAGCGCAAAAATGTTCAAGTTGTTGGCAAAGCTGCTTGTACACGCGCTGCCCATGGGTGGGCGGCAACGACTACAACCGGTGCATATCGATGACATTTGCGCAGCGGTTGCGCGGTGGTTGTCCGACCCGAACGCAGCCAGCCAGACAGTCGAAGCTGTTGGCGCTGAAGCAACGGACATGCGCGGCATGCTAGACAGCTATCGCCAGCAACTCGGACACGGCCCTGCATGGCATATTTCCACACCCGCATTTCTGGTGAAAACCGCCGCGCGTATCGGCGACCATATTCGTGCCAGCCCGCTGTGCAGCGATACACTGACCATGCTCACTGCCGGCAATACTGCCGATGCGTCAGGCTTTACCAGGCTGCTCGGGCGCACGCCCAGAAGTTACCGGGAATTCATTCGTTGAGCAGCTTATCAACATGAGCACCTACCTGCTGTTCAAATGGATACACATCCTCTCCAGCGTCGCCCTGGTTGGTGTGGGATTCGGCAGTGCGTATTATCTGTACTTCATCAACCGCACACGAAACAATGCGGCGATAGCCGAAGTATCAAAACTTGTAGTCCGTGCAGATTATTGGTTCACCACTCCAGCAATACTCGTCCAGCCGATAACCGGATTTTCAATGGTCTCGATGTCGGGTTACTCATGGAAGGAAGATTGGCTGCTAGGAACCTATGCGCTGTTCGTGCTGGCTGGAGTGTGATGGTTACCTGTGGTGTGGATGCAAATTCAAATGGCAAAAATCGCGGCTGATTGCAAAAACGAGTTGCCGCAAAAGTATTGGCAATATACGCGTATCTGGGAGCGGCTCGGGATTGTCGCCTTCCCAGCGATGCTGATCGTGTTTGGCTTGATGGTGTTCAAGCCCAACTCTTAACACCTTCAAATATCATATCGAAATTATTATTCCCATTCGCAAAGGAGCAACTTGAGCATACTCATCGTGGTCAACAACCCGCGCGACTGGCCGCTCGACATACCGGATGTCACCGTCGTGCCTGCGCGTGCCTACCTGACTGATCCGGCCTATGGCAGCGACAACATTGTCAGGGTATTCAATCTGTGCAAGAGCTACCGTTACCAGACGCTGGGCTACTATGTCTCGCTGCTCGCCGAGGCTCGCGGCCACAAGCCGCTGCCGCGCGTGAACACCATCGAAGACCTGCAATCGCGGAACATGGTGCGCTTGCTGACCGAAGGACTCGACGATCTGATCCAGAAATCGCTGGCGACTATCAAGTCGGACACTTTCGTGCTCGACATCTATTTTGGACACAATGCGGCGAGCCGCCACGAACCGCTCAGCCGTCAACTTTTCAACCTGCTGCAAGCACCTTTGCTTCGCGCGGATTTTCAGCGACGCGGACAACATTGGCACATTCGCAGCGTGCGTCCGATCGCCGCCAGCGATATCCCGCCCCAGCATCATGATCTCGCAGTTCGGGCCGCCAAGGAATATTTCACGGGACGCAGGCCCCGAACCCAAAAGCATGCGCCTCGTTATAACCTCGCGATCCTGCATGACCCGGACAATCCCGAACCTGCTTCCAATGCCAAAGCACTGCAAAAGTTCGAAAAGGCCGCTCAGTCCCTGGGCATGCATGTGGAATTCATCACCAAGGCTGACTACGGCCGGTTGACCGAGTTCGACGCGCTGTTTATCCGCGACACCACTTTCGTCAACCACTACACTTTCCGCTTCGCGCGGCGCGCGGCTGCCGAAGGATTGGTCGTGATCGACGACCCTGATTCCATCCTTAAGTGCAACAACAAGGTCTATCTTGCCGAGATACTCGCGCGGCACCGCATCCCTGCCCCCAAGACTTTGCTGGTGCACCGCGATAACGTGAACCAGATCATCCCCACTCTCGGCCTGCCCTGCGTGCTCAAGCAGCCGGACAGTTCGTTCTCGCTGGGGGTGGTGAAAGTGGAAACGGCAGAAACTCTACCCGCCACGGTGAACGAATTGCTGGACAAATCAGAACTGATCGTCGCTCAGGAATATCTGCCCACCGAATTCGACTGGCGTGTCGGCATCATCGACCGTCGTCCGCTGTTCGTCGCGAAATACCACATGGTTCCCGGCCATTGGCAGATCATCCAGCACGGCACCAGCAAACAATCCGATCGCGAGCACGATTTCGTCGATGGGAAAACGGATGCCTTGTCCATCAGCGAGGCGCCAGACAGCGTGTTGAAGATTGCGCTCAAAGCGGCTAAGCTGATCGGCGACGGATTCTATGGCGTGGACATCAAGCAGATCGGCAAGCGCTATTACGTCATCGAGATCAACGACAATCCCAGCGTGGATGCGGGCAACGAAGACAGCGTGCTCAAGGACGCGCTTTACCGCGAAGTGATGGGTGTTTTCCTGAAGCGCATCGAAGCGCGCAAGCGGGTTGCTGCACGATAATCACATTCAATTCGACCAAGGTGTTTGTATTTATTTGAAGGGGACTCTCATGAACGCAATCAGACAGTATCGAATTTTCTTCGCCTTGGTTTGCCTGAGCATGATGCTTGAGCTGACCATAGCCGATGCCAATGCAAACCCCAAGCCGTCGACGAAAACCGAATTAGCCGCCATCGACGCTTACATCACAAAACAAATGAAGGATCTGAAAATTCCCGGGATCGCGCTCGGCATTGTTCAGGACAACCGGATCATCCATTTGCAATGGTTTGGAGTCGCAGATGAAACGGGGCGCCGTGTCACTGCGCAAACACCGTTTCGCATCGGCTCCATCACCAAATCGTTTACCGCGCTGGCCGTGATGCAATTGGAGGAGGCTGGCAAAATCGATCTGGATGCACCGGTGCAACGCTACCTGCCCTGGTTCCGCGTCGCCGATGAAAAGGCCTCCGCGCAAATCACCGTGCGCCATCTGCTAAATCAGACCAGCGGTTTTTCTACATTGGCGGGCAATAATTTCTGGGACAGCCAAGCCGGGTTGGAAGATGCTGTGCGTCATTTGCAAACCATGAAACTCAGCCAACCCGTTGGAACGCGCTTTCAATACAGCAACATCAACTACTCGATTGCAGGTTTGATTGTTGAGGTTGTCAGCGGGCAACCTTACGCGAACTATATCGTCCAGCACATCTTCAGGCCGCTGTCGATGTACCATTCCTTTACCGCGACTGCTCCTGCGCAGGAAGATGGCCTGGCCAAGGGACATCTCTACAGCATGGGCCTTATGATCGCCGATGCGGGCACGACGCCGCCTGCATATCTTCCTGCCGGATTCATATCTGCCAGTGTCGAAGACCTGTGTCATTACGCCATAGCGCAACTTAATGGCGGACGCTACAACAGCACTACTATCATTTCCAAAGACAGCATTGCGCAACTGCATCATCCCGCTATCCCAGTCGAGACAATTCGCACCGGACTCAAAGATACTTACTACGGCCTGGGCTGGGTGATCGGCCCCCTCAATGATACGCCGACCATCTGGCACAACGGCGACACGGGCCGCTTTCACGCTACGATGATCATGGCGCCCGAACGAGGCACTGGCATTGCCCTGCTTGCCAATGCCAGCGGCTTGGAATATCTGATCTCAGTCGATGATATAGCAAAAGGTGTGCTGAGCCTGCTCGAGGGCAAGCCTCTGCCGAAAGGCTCGCCGACTCGCACACAATATCGTCTCGTCTATTGGCTTGTTCTGCTAACACCGCTGCTGCTGCTGATCGGCATCGCCCGTGGCTGGAAACGCTGGCGTCGCGGCGATTTCGCCGGACTGAAGAATCAGCCCAACGGCCAGCGCAAACAGACCGTTAGCATACTCCTGATGGCGATCCCCAATCTTGCAGTGGCGCTATTCTTTATGTTCGGCGTGCCGCAGCTAACCAGCTTGCCGCATTCTGCCATCCTCATTCTTTATCCTGATGTTGGCTATGCATTGACCGCAGGCATCGCGATCGGAATAGTGTGGAGCGTAGTGTATACGGCATTGGTTCTGCATGTGAAGCCAAGATATGGCAAACCCCCGCTGGCTCATGCTGAACCATCGATGCAAAATATCGATGCTGGCACCGTTGGCAACGGATGACTCATCGCTTGCGCAACGGATCAAGCAGCGATGACGAATCATTGAGATCCAGCTCCTGCTTCAACACCGACAGTTGCCAGAACTCGCCAGGTAGTTGGAAATCAAGGAGCAAACACCTTGCTCATCTTTTCCTATCGCAATGCCACACGCATTCTCGGCGACTTGCCGCAGGTTGTGCGCGTGCTGTTCCAACCGCGACACAAGAGATGATGCAAGCAACCAAGAAATGATCAACTTAAAATAAATGACCCTGAAGATCAAGGCTGCGAGAGGTTCTTCGAAGCATCCTGATGCAGCAGCACATCATCCTGATATACCCGTGCGAGCAGTTTGCTGAAAGCCGACAATCGCTCCGGCGCAGTCGGGCGGAGCACACCATGCTCCTGCAAGATCGTTATAAGCTTGGTCGGTGCAACACGCTTGTCACCAACGATCTCGACATGGCCTGCACGCACCTCCACACGGCGTGTGCGAGCATCGGTCTCCACCAGCGGATTGTGCTGCTCGGCCAGCGAGAAAACATCGTCGCTCTCAACGCAGCGCCCACCCTCCTCGTGTCGGCAAGTGCCGCGCTCGTCTGTATCGATCTTCAGATAGTTGCCAACTTGCGCAACCAACGCTCCCGGTTCGCGAATGAAACTCGACGTGTAGGTGATATCAGTCCACTTTGGGCCGGTCGCCACATAGCAGGCCACTGGCAGCAGTCCCAGTGTGGCCCAGTTGAGCCAGTATCTGCCGCAAGTCTGCGCCGAAGCAATGCCGTCAAACGGGCCGGAGATAGTAACCAGACGCAGATCGGCAAGACTACGCACTGGAGATGCGAGCGGTGGCTCGGCAAGAGATTTGCGGGCGATCAGTGCACCCATGCTGTGGCCGATCACAGTGATCTGCGGGATGTGAGATTGTTCTGCGAGCTGAATGACTGCATGGCGCAGCTCAGTAGCGCTACGCGTTAGCCCGTTACGGTCATCGTAGGTGAAGCAGGCGGTCTGCTGTCCGTGAAAGGCCAGCACTTGGGCCAAGCCGCGAAATTGTCCGGAGGAACCGAAGCAGCCATGCACCAGCACATTGACCGGCTGACTGGAATCCAGATGCAGGCTGAGATCCGGGTTGTCGGTGCATGGGCCCAGGCCGGGAATGTTGAGGGTGATATCCACTGGCGGCAGATTGCCCGGCTCGATCTGGTAATAGGCCGGGTTCAGTGGTTCGCGCGCTGCGCAACCGTAGAGCAGTGTGAGAAGAAAAACAAGTGTGGCGATTCGCTTCATGGTGGCCTCGTGCCAAAACGAGAATAAATCAGTTTATCGGCATTACACTATCCAAGCAATCAAGACCGCAAGTATTCCCCTGCTAGATCAAGGGATGAAAATATTGACACGGTCAAACCCGACCATCCATGATTCATCGCCTGCGTAACGGATCAAGCAGCGATGATAAACCGTTATGATCCAGCTCCTGCATCAGCGCCAGCAACTGCCCGAGCTCGCCGGGTGGAAATCCCTTGCGAGCAAACCAATTGAGATACTGCCCGGGCAGATCGGCGATCAAGCGGCCTTTGTATTTGCCGTAAGGCATCTCGCGGGTGATCAGCAGTTCCAGGTGTTCGTGGTTCATCTCAATACCCTCTGCGGGAATAACTAAACAATCACTGCACCCGCTTCAACCGGAACAGCCCGTTGATCTCGCTGTCGCTGCTGAAATACAGCGCGCCGTCCGGGCCTATCGCCACGCCTACGGGGCGCGCCCAGCGTATGCCATCAGGCAATTGAAAACCGGTGATCAGATCATCCACTTGCACCGCCTGCCCATCCTGAAAACGCACCACCACAATTTTGGGTGGGCGGCGCGTGGAAGCATTCCCCATGAATCTGCCGAAGTGCTGCGTACCCCATGAGCCGTGCAGCGCGACCACCGCATCATATTCCAGACTTGCATCCATCGCTCTTTTGGGCACGAAAGCTACTCCCATCGGCGCATTGTGCGCAGGAAAAGTCGCGACCGGTATCGTCACATCATCAACGGGTCGCGGCGGCTCGCTCATCACACAATCATCGCGCCTCACCCGTAGGCCATCGAACTGGAACCACGGCATACCGTGAAAAGAACCTGCAGTGAGTTTGCTGAAATATTCCGGCGGCTGATCGAAACCCTGATGACTCGGCCCGACGTTGCTGGCATACAACACACCGGTCTGCGGCTGCCAACCGAACCCGATCGGATCGCGCAGCCCCGAGGCAAAAGGCTCCCAGATTGCTTGACCACCGCTCTCATGCAACACCATCACCCCGCCACGTCTATCATTGAATGCATAGCCCTCGCCCAGATACTGGTCGCTGCAATTGCTCCTGATACCCAGGCTCGCATACACATTCCCATCCGGCCCCACCCCGATCGTGCGACTGTCATGTTCGCCGCCGGCTGGTAAAGCCGCCAGCAACACCAAATCATCCGGCGAGATCGCAGACTGGCCCGGCTGATATGCCGCACGATACACACCATCCGTCTGCGCGATCAAAATCTCGCCCTGCCGGAACGCGACGCTGTTCGGATAATCGCCCACCGGGACCTGCAGCAGCACCTCAGCCTTGGTATACGGAGGCGGCAAGCGATACACCTTGCCGGATTTCGAGCCTGCGAACAGATCGCCGTTCGCGGCAAAAGTCAACATGCCCGGCGCATCCATGCGGCTGAGCAACTCCAGCCGGTAACCCTTGGGTACATGCACCATCCTGCGCTCGCCATCCAGCATAAGAGTCTGATCCTGATAGGCCAGCTCATCCGTGCCCGCCTGTGTGGGGGGGCAGGCCATGCACAGTAGCAAACTAAGCCAGCCGCAATGTATCACGCGGGCGGCCAGCCACATTACGAATTCGCGATTCATCACAAGGCCTTTATGTTTAATTCGTTCATTTTCAATCATTAAAACAAGGGGCTGAAGTAGATTAGCTTGGATGTTAAGCTAGTCGAATGAAGATAACACACTGTAAGTTATTAAGAAAGCAGCAGTTAAGATTGCTGGAATTTTTTGTGCTGGAAGTAACCGCCCGGTCAGCGGCAGATATACTGGGTATCCAGCCCAATACCGCGATGCTGTTTTACAAGAAGATTAGGCAGGTGATCAGCCACCATGTCGAGCTGCAAGCAACAGAGATATTCGATGGCGCAGTTGAATTGGATGAGAGCTATTTTGGTGGTGCGCGCAAGGGTAGGCGAGGACGTGGCGCTGCTGGCAAGGTGGTGGTATTCGGAATTTTGAAACGTGGTGGCAAGGTATTCACCAAGGTGGTAAATGACACCAAGGCCGTCACCCTGATGCCGCTGATTGCCAGGAAGGTAGCACCTGACAGCATTGTGTATACGGATTGTTATCGAAGCTATAACGCGCTGGATGTGAGTGATTTTCATCATCACCGGATTAATCATTCAGCGCTATTTGCAACTGGCAAGAACCACATAAACGGCATTGAGAATTTCTGGAATCAGGCCAAGCGTGTATTAAGAAAGTACAACGGCATTCCTAAAGAATCGTTCCCACTATTCCTCAAGGAATGTGAGTTCAGATTTAACTATGGAACGCCAAAACAACAACTGAAATTACTTAAGGAGTGGGCTGATATTTAGTGCTAATCTACTTCAGCCCCTTGTTATTTGATTCACGGCAGGATGCCAATTGTGTAATCAGCCTGAGTTTGATTCCATAAAGACCCCATTGGGAACCTTGGCGTCAAACCGATTGCGGGCTTATCAACACCGGAATATGGAGAACTGGAAATGGCAGAAAATGAAGTTATTGCAAAATCCCCTTGCTTGGGCGATTGCAACCCGAACGAAGATGGTATTTGCCTCAGTTGCTTCCTCTCATCGAAGGAAAACGATCAGTGGAATCATGTCGGCAATCAGGAGCGCCTTGCTATGCTGGAAAATGCCCGTCAACGGCAGAAAGCAAAATCAGAAGGCCGTTTGATGACCGAAATCGGAACGATCAACCGTGCTTGATTCAATTTCAATGTGCGAATCCAATATTGTTAACCTGGGTTTTGGGTGTTCTAAAAGTAGTCAATATGACTGGAGAGTTTTTCATGGCATCAACGATGCAAAAAGTTCAAGATATTATTCACGACGCATCTAATGCCAGTGCAGAAATTGATAGAGGTTTAGCGCAGGCGCCTGAATCAGATCCAGAGGCAATCGTCCCAATCCGAACCAGCATGATAATGGCCATCGCATCAGCACACGGTATCGAGATTACCCATGCCGCCGCAGCTGATTTGCTGCTCAAGTTTTCGGCAACCATACAGAAACGTCAGGCACCTGTGAGCCGTCAGGCACTTGCCGGATGGCTGCCTGGAATTGATAACAACACTAATGATTCAACGGCAGCAGCACTCACCGAAGCGATAGGGTGGACTGCCAACAGTCATTTCAACCAGGCTGAAGCGAAATGAAAGCTTGCTCATCAATAATCATCAGGATGCAGATTCATCTGCTTGAATAACGGCTGCAACTTCATTCGCGTGTACCGATTTCGGATTCAATAGTGCAAAGTCGCGCGCGACTTTGCAATTGTTCGGGTCTCGATGGCTTCCACATATTCGCTGGCATCCCTCGATTTTTTTGACTGGCTTTTTGTCTGCCAGTTTGGCAAATTGTTAATCCAAATGTTGATTTTAAAATGGATTTCGGTTAAAATGCACACCTCTCTAAAGTCCGGACTTCTACAGTCCGTAATTCAAACTCACGGGCTTTAAGCCAGTGGTTGTTTAGTTAAGGAAGCTGTATGCAAACTGCCCAGAAGACTGCCAAGAAAACTCTAGTCCTGATTTTTCCCCCTGTGACCATCTCAACATCGCCTCCGCTGGGAATCGCGATGCTGAAAGGTTATGTCGAACGACAGTTGCCGGATTGGGAGGTCAAACTACTGGATTTGAATCTGTGGTTTCTTAACAAGATACTGTCCGGACTGGAATCTGGCGCCGTCAAGCTTGGCGATGAGGTGTATACTAAAGTCGGTGCGTCCAAAGAACAAATCATCAAGGCTGGCAAGGTTATGCGGGGGGTGAATAACGACATCATGTTGAGCCGCCCGGATATCTATGAACAGTGCGGCGGTATGTTCTCAAGACTCATCGAGTTTGCGACGAAGATGTTAGGCGAAGATTGTGCGGAATGGGAACGGAGTCAAACGTTTCCACCGCTGCTCAAGGATTTCGTTGGGCAGATACTGGCATTAAAACCAACTTGTGTCGGTATCTCAATGATTTTTTCGGAGCAGCTTCCCGTCGGTGCGGCCTTGGGACGGTATCTGCGCCAACAGTCAAAGCTGAAGGTTTTCATGGGGGGGAGTTGCCTGATAGATGGTGCAGTACCATTTATGAAATGGTATCCCGAAGCTGCGGACGTGATCGTGGCCGGTGATGGTGAAGCACCACTCGTGCAATTGTTAAGCAGTGATTTCAATCCCAAGGGCGTTGCCGGGGCGGTATATTGGGACGCAGGCCAGGTCGTGAAAGAGCCGCCGGTATTCCTCAAAGACGTCGATCAATTCGGTATCCCGGACTTCGGAGGTCTTGATTTGCACGCCTACTATTCTCCCGAACCTATAATTCCCCTCTTGCTTTCACGCGGTTGTTACTGGCGGAAGTGCACGTTCTGTGTGCACTACTTTTCAGCCGGGGATACGTATCGAGTGCGATCCCTGGATGCAATAATCGAAGTGCTGCAGCACTTCGTCGCCAAGGGGCTGCGCAATTTCTCCTTCGTTGATGAAATGATCGCCCCGGGGCAATTTGTGCGCCTGGCAGAAGCAATCAAGAACGCCGGATTGGACATCACCTATTATGCGTATTCGAAACCCAACAGGACATTTACTCCGGCGGTACTGAAGTCGATTGCCGAATCCGGATGCAAATTCTTATTGTGGGGATTGGAAAGCGGCAATCAACGGATCCTTGACTTGATGGGCAAGGGAACTCAAGTCGATGAGATATCGGAAGTGATGAAAAATGCTCACGAAGTCGGAATTGAAAATCATGTTTTCGTCATTTGCGGTTTCCCCACAGAAACGCACGAAGAATTTGCCGAGACCCTCAACTTTCTGAATGACAACAGAGACTACATCTACGCTATCAACAGCGGTCCTTTCGGTCTTGACGCCGGATCACCCATTGCCAAGAACCCCGAAAAATTTGGTATCGAGGAAACCTGGGTTGTGGGTGAGACTCCGATCGGAGGGCAGTTGGCTTACCGTTGTAGTAGCGGAGTGACGATGGAGGAATCGTGGCACAATTTTCTGAGGGCGTTGCCGTTCTTCCGGCCATTCCATCCTCACGCTAATTTGTCTGCGTATTACCGTGACCATGCGCTGCTGGTCTACAAGTACTTGGGTCCCAAGCTAAGGCCTGAGCTCAGACGATTCCCTAAAATGTCTGATGTTGTACCCAAGGCTTTGGCAGCACCAGTTGAAAAGCAATTGGCTTAGACGGCTCAACACAGCAACACTTCGGCTTCCCGGTGCCCGCACTTATCTCTTCGGGTGCAGCAATCTCAAATTGGAACAGTGATTATCCAGCCGCCAGTTTATCCGAACTGGTGAGCTGCGCTCCCTCGCTATTAATAACTATCAGGCTTCGCAGAATGTACACAGTTCCCGAGAGTCGCGCGGAGTCCGCAACATGAAAATAAAATCGGCTATGATCGGGCTGGTTCTGGCGGCGCTCACCATTCCGGCCAGCGATGCCGAGGCGCGTCGCACCGGCAAGGTTCGCACGGAAACCATAGACATGGTCGTCATCCATTCGACGGGTGGCCCAACCTGTGATGCCAAGACAGGCAAGCCCATTTGGGTAAAAGCCGGCACCCTCGAAGAAAACTTGCGAGATATAGAAGCGAATCCCAATCTCGGCATCCACTACATGATAGACCGGGATGGAACGTTGCGCGCCAGCGTGCCCGAAGACCAGATGGTGCATCACGTTTTGCACTACAGCGGTCACTCCATCGCCATCGAGCTGATCAACGACGGGGACGGGCACGACCCGTTTCCCGACGCGCAACTGGCATCTCTGGTGAAGTTGCTCCGCGACATCACGCAGCGCCGTGGCATCAGGCGCGAAGGCATCAAGCGTCACTCCGATCTCGATCATGCAAAGTTGACCTGTGACAGCACGCAGCGGCGCAAGGTGGATCCCGGCGCCGCGTTCCCGTTCAAATCGGTTCTGGATCGGGTGTTTCCACCCCAACATAAAAAACATCATGAATGATTCTTCGCGCAAGCTGTCGTACTTCGGCCTGTTGGTTGCCTTTGCTTTTGCATTAGCATTTTCCGGGCTTGCATGGGCAAGTCTCCCGCAATCTTCCAATGTGCCCGGCGGCGTTGCGATCATTCCGCTCGGCAGCGTTTCAGCCGGTGCCGATACGCCGCAAGCATGGATGGGCGATCAACCTGTACTCGTCACATCCGATCACAAGCAATGGTACGCGGTGGTCGGTCTGCCGCTTGATGCGACGCCGGGTTCGCATGAGCTGCGCGTCAAGATCGGTGACGTGACAAAAACTCAGGACTTCATGGTCAACGCAAAAGATTACCCCGAGCAGCACATCACCCTTGCCGACAAGAGCAAGGTAGACCTGTCGGCCGCAGATGAGGCCCGCGCTGAACGCGAGATCGCTGTCATCACGGAGTTGAAACATCACTGGCGCGCTGCGCAGGATACCGATCTGGCTTTTATCCTTCCGGTGCAAGGGGAGCTGGGCAGTCGTTTCGGCCTGCGTCGTTTCTTCAATGAAGAGCCGCGCTCACCGCATGCAGGCCTCGACGTGACAATCGATCGCGGCACTCCGGTCAAGGCGAGCGCGCGAGGCGAGGTGCTGGCGGTCGCTGATTATTTTTTCAACGGCAAGACGATCTTTGTCGATCACGGCAACGGGCTGATCACCATGTACTGCCACCTTGATCGCATCGATGTTAAAGTCGGCGACACGGTACGCAAAGGTCAGCGCATCGGGCTTTCCGGAAAAACAGGACGCGCCACCGGGCCGCATCTGCATTGGAGCGTGGTTCTTAACGGGGCGATGGTAGATCCTGAATTGTTTATTCCAGCAAAACGTCGGCATTATTGACTGGAACATCAGCGCGCGTCATCTCGCAGCAATGTGCCTGGTTGGGGGGCGGGATTTTTGCTTTACGGTATAGTGGAGTAGTGGCAGATTACTCACCGTGTTCTGTGTCGCGTTGACTCATCGTTGTGCTTCGTTGTTGAATCTGCGGTTATAATTAACGGGCTTGTTTGCTGAAATCATAGACTCCTTTCATGAGATATCCGGATATGTTAAGAGTAGGAGCGATAATCATAACCCTTGCTGTATATCCCGCGATATCTTTCGCAGGACAAGATGCGGCACCAGTAGAAGCAACACAAAAATCGGCAACGCCAGAAGAATCGGCGGCAGCTCAAAAGGCGGAGAAGGCACAAAAGGCGGTGGGTCGTGTTTATGTGATGAGGGGCATCGTTACAGGCAGAGAGGGTGTCCCAGTGAACATAAGCGAGCCGATCTTTCCCGGTATGCTGATCACAACCGGAGAAAAAAGTGCTGCGCTGCTGAAATTTGACGATGGGCAATTGGTTACGATGCAGTCTGGCACCATTTTTGAGGTGCGTGAATACCAATACGATGCCAATCATGTCGAGAACAGCAAAATCGATTTCGCAATCCTTGAAGGAGGAGTGCGTTTCGTTACGGGACTGATCGGCCAAAAGAAAAAGTTGGCGCTAAGCCTCCTGACCCCGAATGCGATGATCCGGGGAGACGCTGCAAAGTTTATGGTGGTCAAGGCGGACAATGAGATATACAGCAAGGTGCTGGGTGGAAACATCCACGTTACGAATGCTGCCGGAACGGCAACATTTAAAGCAGTCGAATCTCCTGTTGTGCAGTCTCGCCTCGTCTTGGCTTCAATATTCTATACCAAGCCAAAGGATGTTTTCAACGAACTGCTTTCAATCCCTGTTGTCGCGCCATTGATTATCGAACCTGCGCCTGCGATAGTGTATGCGCCCAAGCAGGCGACTGTGCCTGTATCAGCGGTTGCGCCTGTGACAGCATCAACGCCTGCGATTGCAGCTACATCCAAGTCTGCAAGTGCACTGCCAGCGCCCGCACCAAAAACTGCAACTGTGCCTGTACCAGCGGCTGCGCCTGTGACAGCACCAACGCCTGTGATTGCGGCTACATCCAAGTCTGCAAGTGCATTGCCAGCGCTCGCACCAAAAACTGCAACTGTGCCTGTACCTGCGGTTGCGCCTGTGACAGCATCAACGCCTGCGATTGCGGCTACATCCAAGTCTGCAAGTGCACTGCCAGCGCCCGCACCTATACCTGAGACTGTACAGTCATCAGCACCGGTGACCACGACCACGACCACAATTAAGACTGCGACTACAACTGTGACTGTGACTGTGACAGAACCTGCGGCTGTAACAACACCTATACCAGCTCCAGCTCCTACCTGCTGCAAATAAATGCGCTTAAAGGGGTTCGGAATGAATTGTTTCGGCGTGCTATGCTCTCTTTGTAGCCAATAGGGCCATCATCGTTTTTGTTTTTGGGTTGCCATGCACTGCGCCCGATCATTTTGGATTGCCGGGATGCAGAAATCATTGGGCGTGCCCGCATCTGCAAGGTCCTTCATCGCCACAAAGCCCCATTTGAGATTCGGTCAGGCTCTGGGTTGAGCGCACCAATTCTTTGCTGCCGTCGAACTTGACGTCGAAGCGGGCTTTTTCATTCCAATCGTCGCAGTAACGCCACTCCCACACCAGTTCATCTCGGGCCTTGAAGTAAGCGGTACCTGAGGGTAACGATGGGCCCAGAATACGCAGCACCTCACTCTTGGTCATGTCGGGGCGTATGCGCACAAAAGTTTTCATGCGCATGACATTCTCGATGCCTTGCATCTTGCCATCAGGCCTGATCTGCACCATGAACGTGTGTATGCCTCTAGGGTAGGCGAGTTGCTGTGATCCGTCCGGCTCTTGCCAGCGCATCGCAGGTTCTCCCATAACACGTAACACATCTTCGAGCCGTGCTTCGCCCGGCCTGAGGCCACTCCCGCTATAGGCAGCGCAGGCGGTCAGAAGAAGCGTGGTCAGTATCGAGATAAATATCTTCATGGCATTTTCTCCGTGCGATCATGATACGCCAAACAAAAGCGACACCGCGAGGGTGTCGTCGAAGGAGGGAATTGCTCGGTTATCGCGTTACATCCGCGACAACCTCGTCCCTTCGGGACTGCCTTCGGCATCCTGCGCGAGCAGTGCTCGCTGGTGGCCATGCAGGCCAGCCCCCGCGTCCGTACCGGACGCGGATTCGATTCCCGTGCAATCGCAATCAACAAATAAAAACGACACCGCAGGGGTGTCGTTTTTATTTGTTGGTGGAGGCGGGGGGAATTGAACCCCCGTCCGCAAGCCCTCTACAGGCAGTTCTACATACTTAGCCATGTTATTTAATTTGATCCCGTACACGCCAACCGGCGGGCTGGTACGGAACGAGTCACCTTGTTTCTAGCTCCGATCAAAGTGACCCTGACCGGCACGATTCTGTGTAATTTACCTCACTCATCTCAGCCTTGCGGCTTTGAGCCACTCCACAGACAGCATGGTGTGAGGTCTAGCAGACTAAGCTGCTAAAGCGTACTTTTCGTCGTTTGCGACTAGTTTTTTCCAGCTGATTTACGAGGTAGCGGGTCCTCGGTATGCCCTACGCTGCTTTGTAACCCACGTCGAAGCCAAGTCGCCCCCGTTGTGTTGATACGGTACAGATTGTAGCAGAGTCAGAGCGTCAGATAGCGGAGAAGTTCCGTGGGCTGGTCTACGCTGCCGTGCGCTTTCCAGTTTTCGACAGTCGCGTCGGCGGTGACATAGCCGAAGTTGGCGATGATGCCGCGCATGCCGCTGGCATTGGCGGCTTGCATGTCGCGCAGGTCGTCGCCGAGATACAGGCATTGCGCGGGCGTGACGCCGATGATCTCGCATGCCTTGAGCATCGGTTCTGGATGCGGCTTGGCGCGTGCGCAGGTGTCGCCGCTGATCAAGCAAGCGGCCTGATCGGCATAGCCCAGCGCTTGCATCAGCGGCACGGTGAAGCGGTGCGGCTTGTTGGTGACGATGCCCCACTTGATGCCGCGCTGCTCCAGTGTGTCGATCAGCTTGGCGGTGTCGCCGAACAGTTGCGTATGCACGCAGATATTTTTTGCGTAGTAGTCGAGGAAGATATCGCGTAATGGTTCAAAGTCCGGGTGATTCGGCTCGATGTCGAAACCGGCCTTGAGCAGGCCGCGCGAACCATGCGAAGCCTGCGGGCGCAATACCTCCAGCGGCAGCGGCGGCAGGTTACGCGATGCGCGGGCGTGGTTCAGCGCGGCGGCGAGGTCGGGCGCGGTGTCGGCGAAGGTGCCGTCGAGGTCGAACAGGACTCCTTTAATCATTCCATTTTCACGATCAGTGCGATTTTCAAAAAACTTTACGTATACATGCGGAAACTGTATCGGCTCATGAAGACTTTTTAGCCCTCTTCGGTTTTGTCTTTTCTACGGGCAACAGGCTGGTGAGCTGCTGGTAGCGCTCGAACAGGAATTCCACGCGTTGCGCGTCGTTGGTGAAGGTGGCTTTGCGGTAGCAGGCGTCCACCGCCGCATCCAGTTTCTGGTGTGCCTTCACCAGCGCGGGCGGCATAGTGAGCGGGTCGTAGAGGTCGGCGAGCGAGCTTTGCGGGAACTGAGCGCGGGCATCCAGCACGGCTTGGGCGGCGGTTTCGATAGCGGTGCGCTGCTTGTCGGTGGGTGCGTCGGGCCAGGGGAAGTTGTTATAGACGATGCCGGCGGAATAACGATAGCGGCTTTCCAATCGCCCGCAGGTATAGCGCACCCAAGCCATGTGCATGGTCGAGGTCAGTATGCCGAAATGGTAGAACGTGGCATTGAGGGCGATCTTAACGAGATTGCTGCTCAAGGTGTCGGGTTGCTCGAACCCGATGGGAATGAACCTTCTCCGTTCCGATGAAACCTCGGGTATCACCAAGTACGGCGCATCTGGAATGTTCTCGACATGAAAGCGCGTCGGCGTGGCCGCGAGCTTTTGCGTCGGCGCGCTCTTGCTGGCGAGACGCAGCTCGCGTACCGCTTCCACTCGCTTCATCGCCTCCGGCATCTTGCGCAGTTCATCCGGCGGGCAATCGCCGAGCCACAGACACCAGCGCTCGTAGCCATTCAAGAATTCATCCGCGCCTATCCAGCGGCGGAACCACTTTTCCGCCTTCGGTTCGCGTTTGAGGAACTCGTCGCGTTCCTCGGTGGTGAACAGGTAATTGCCACCGTCTATGGGTTTGTTGCCGATACCGATCTCGGGCGCAGCGCAGATCGGATGCTGGCGGTTGGTCAACACCACGTCCGGTGCATCCACCAGATAAGGGTTGATATTTTTCGCTGCGACAGCATGCGGTTCGCCTTTAATGTTTTCGTATTCAAAGATGATTTTCTTCTCAATATCGAACGCGCCGAAGCCGATGATGACGCAATGCACCGCTGCCATGCCGCGCGCTTCATTGCTCCACTGGAAGGTGCGGTGTGCGAAGTGGATGTGCATGCCATGCGCCAGCAGCCAGCCCCACAAGGCCCCCACCTGTTCGCCTTGGGTGATGCTGTTGGTGGAGACGAAGGCACAATGCACATGATGATCACGGATGTAACGCGCCGCCTTGACGTACCACGCGGCGACGAGATCGAGCAGGCCGCCGCCGTCGACGCCCGCGAACACCTGCCAGGTATCTTCGCGCTGGGCGTCATCCATGAATTTCGCGCCAACGAACGGCGGATTGCCGAACACATAAGTCGTGCGTTCTGCCGGTAGCACGCCGTTCCAGTCCAGCGTAAGCGCGTTGCCGTTGACGATATGTGGCGAGGTCTTGAGTGGGATGCGTGCGAAGTACATGCCGAATTCTTCCGAGATGCGCACGTTCATCTGGTGATCCATCAGCCACAGCGCGACCTGGGCGATCTGTGCGGGGAATTCCTCGATCTCGATGCCGTAAAACTGGTCTACATTTATCTTGATTTCCAAATGAATGTCGAGGAAGCGCGAGCCGGTTTCCTGATGCACGGTGCGCAGCACTTCGAGTTCCAGCGTGCGCAGTTCGCGGTAGGCGATGACGAGGAAGTTTCCGCAGCCGCAGGCGGGGTCGAAGAAGGTGAGGGTGCGCAGCTTCTTGTGGAACTCGAACAGCTTGTTCCTGTTGTTCTTCACGCGATTGAATTCACCCCACAGCTCGTCGAGGAACAGCGGCTTGATGAGCTTGAGGATGTTCTCCTCGCTGGTGTAGTGCGCGCCGAGGTTGCGCCGCGCCTTGGCGTCCATGATGCTCTGGAATAGCGCGCCGAAGATGGCGGGCGAGATAGCGCTCCAGTCGAGCGCGCAGCAGTCGAGCAGCGCCTCACGCATGGCGGCGTCGAAGTCGGCGATGGGCAGCACCTCCTCGAACAACTTGCCGTTGACGTAGGGGAAGGCGGCGATCTGTTCGTCGAGGTTCTTCGAGCGAGCATGGATTGAAGAATGATTTTCACGTTTGTCTCCTCTCCCGCTTGCGGGGGAGGATTGAGGCGGGGGCGATTCCGGCGTGTTGAGCACCTGGAACAGTTGCGCGAGTTGCGCGCCGAGATCGGAGCCATCCTGCTCGGTGCGTTCCTCGATCCATGCGCGGAAGGCGCTGGCAGGCTGGATGATGCCGGTGTCCTCGGCGAACAGGCAGAACAGCAGGCGCACCAGCAGCACTTCGAGCGGATGGCCTGCGTAGCCGGAGGCTTTGAGCGCATCGTGCAATTTGCCCATGCGCTCGGCGGCTTTGATGTTCACCGGGTTCTGCGGCGCGATGGTCTGCGTCTTGTATCCGGCGATGAAGGCGAAATGCTTGATGCGTTTGTGCAGGTCGGCGAGCTTGAACTCGCAAAAACCTCCCTCACCCCCAGCCCCTCTCCCGCCTGCGGGCGAGGGAGGCTCTTCGAGATCGTACAAACGGAAGTG
>JANXXH010000008.1 GCA_025350705.1 Gallionella sp. | reverse complement strand
CACCTGTGCCAATGTCTGTAGTCCTTGGGTATGTAAAGTCACGATCATGCCTCCATGATCCCAACTTCCGCCCCGCCAGGCTCATCTCACAGTGGAAACACACCCCTTCGTTCAGGCTCATTTGTCATTGGACAAGGCTCCGACAAGACGGATGGCAGGGTCGCCCAGTATGATCCTCGCTTTGTGTATAGGATCGACAAGGCCTGTTCAATTCTTGGCCACAAGTTCTTTGTCGGCATTGCCCACAACGGGGATAAGTCAGGGCTGTCAATAATCGATGATCGATTTGTGGTGGTGACAATGCCGTTCAAGGCTGATCCAAAGAAAATCACGCCAGCATGGGTGACGGAGTTAACACGAATGGCGAGAAAGATATCTACCCAGACTAGGCAGACGAACAAGTTGGCCGGGGAGGCAGCATGATCCTGAAAATACTGGTTGCGATAATCGCCGTACCTTGGCTGCTAATAGGCATCGTCGGGATGTGGCTATGGCATCTGGTGTTTTGATCATGCTGACATTCCTGTTTTGGCTGGCAGTGACGCCATTGATTCTGTACCTGGTATTGGTGTGGTTGCTGGTGATTATTGCCGAGTGGTTTAGGAAGTGACTGGCTTGTTGTAATTGAAGAGCCTCGTGATGATACGAGGTTCTTTTTCGATACAAATGGCTGGAGCATAATGATTGTCGTCAAGGTTGCGTTCTGGCTGTTGGCCATACCCATCGTGATATTGCTATCGGGTTGTGCGGCTGTGGGTATTGGCTCAGATTGGAAGGATGCTTACTGGGGGCAAGTAACAGGAAAACACCGCTGATATAGGGATTTTTCTTTAGGTGCACTATTAAAATAACGAAGGCTCATCAGCGTCATTTTCCAGCGGTTCAATATGTGTGAATATTATTTTTGGCTTTCTTGCGTTAAATCTCCCTTGGTCATCCAATCTGGAGATAAAACCATGTATTCGACATTTCAAAAAAAGAGTTAGCTTGAACCGGACTATGCTCCCAGATTCCGGGAGGCAAGTCAGAATGTGTCCCTGATAACCAAAGCCCATCGTATTGGACATTTCATTCCCTCTGGTTATCTCACCCTCAAGCACGGCATTCTGTCCATGCTTTAATTCAGGGAACAATATTTCCTCCTGATCTACTTCCTCATGGGTGAAAATTCTTCTATATTTCTTTGATACTTTTTCTTCGATCAATTTACCATCCTGAAATACACCAATTGAAAGAACTCTTTGCTCTTCGACTAACTCAGATATCTTTGCTAACAAATTGGGATTCGTAGCCACATAAAAATCAAGAAATTGCTTCGGTACGTATAAATACTCTCCGTCGGAATTGCGAATGCCAATTGATGTATTGTTGTCTTTGAACTGGCTAAAAGTGTTCACGTTCGAGCAGAATCGGTGTTCACGTTCCTTCAGAATCACTGTTCACATTCGCCCAGAACAGGTGTTCACGTTGCCCCAGAATATGCACCTGCCGTGATAGCTCACAGACGGTCAGAAAGAAAAGCAGGCAAATAACTGAAATCGCAGTCGAACAAAGAGAGAACCGATTGATAGGATTCCCGCAGGGCTTGTGCTTGTATTTATTTCAGTCTGTGAGAGATTCGGCGTTATGGCGGGGCAGCGAGAAGGGATGCTGATTTAGTGCAAAGCAAAACCGGAGATGCAGTTAAGATTTGAGTTTGATCTCAGGTGGCGGTGTTAGGTGGTGGAGCGCGCATCAATGTTTATCAGCGACACGACCGTGGCTGTTGCGATAGACGACGTAAAACGTGGTCTATGGTTTTTGTGTCATATCTTCATGCGCCGTCAGCCCGAGAAGGTACCGTCATCTTGCCATAACCTCATGGTTTGTTGAATGTGCGTATAAATACCCATTATGGGATTGATTGTTCCCATAATGGGTATTATCATGTGGGCATGAAAGATCAACCTTCCAGCTTATCTGACGCCCTGTTTTCCAAGGTGCAACGTTGTGTATTGGGATTGCTGTATGGCAATCCTGACCGTAGCTTCTATGCCAACGAGCTATTTCGCCTCGCGGGTTCGGGAACAGGGGCGGTAGTGCGCGAGTTGACCAAGCTTTCTGCCTCTGGTTTGATTACTGTAAATAAGATCGGTAATCAGAAACATTATCAAGCCAATCGTGATGCGCCAATCTTTGAAGAATTGCGCGGCATTGTGCTGAAAACGTTCGGCATGGCGGACGTATTGCGCCAGGGTTTATTGCCCATCTCCGGCAAAATTGCTGTTGCGTTCATTTTCGGCTCAGTCGCAAAAGGAACAGACACAGCCAAGAGCGATATAGATGTCTTGGTGATGGGCGATGATATTGCCTATCCAGAGGTATATTCAGCCTTGATGACAGCTGAGAAGCAGTTGGGTCGCAAAATAAATCCATCAATCTATGACAATGAAGATATGTTGCGAAAGTTGAAAGGAAAAAATACCTTCCTTACCCGTATAATGACGCAACCTAAAATATTTCTAATCGGATCGGAACGTGACCTCCCAGAAACTGGACAACCTGGTTAAGACGGGCAACCTGAAGGTAGAGCCGGGCAGCCAGTCTGAGTTCGATGGTTTGTTGCGCTCGGGTAAAGCGCGCCTGATTGACGCTCGAAATGAAACCCTGTCTGTCGAAAGCCGCTTCGATCTCGCATACAACGCTTCTCACGCATTAGCACTGGCAGCGCTACGCTGGCATGGCTATCGTTCCGAGAATCGTTATCTCGTTTTTCAGGTTCTCGAACATACACTGGGCATTGCGCCAGAAGTGTGGCGCGTGCTGGCAAAATGCCACGAGAAGCGCAATCTCGCTGAGTACGAAGGCCATCTCGAAATCGACAATCAACTTCTTGTTGATCTGATAAAGGCTGGGGTGTTGCTGCTTGAGAAGGTTTCTGCGTTGGAAGCAATTGCACCGCAACAATAATTGATATTGAAATAGTTTCTAAACTAAATCACTGGCACTTGAGTGTCAACCAAGTGTCAACCGCGTAGTGCTGCGAAGGGTATTTGAAGTGCTGCGACTGGCTTGAGTTGCCCGTATTGCCGTACATTGTGCTACAATGCGCTCTGTGGGAACGGGTTGAAAATCCTTGTGTCGGTGGTTCGATTCCGCCCCGGGCCACCAATTTTTTATGAGGTCTACACGAAAAACGTGCAGACCTTTTTTATTTCCGCGTAACAGTTGCACAAAAGAAAGCATGTCAATGAGCAGCTCCGCAGATGAAGTAATCTCCAGCACCCCGTCAGGCAGCACAGAAGCAGCCGTGCTCAACGGCCAAGTGACTAAAGAAGTCAAACGCCGGCGCACCTTTGCGATCATCTCGCACCCGGACGCGGGCAAGACCACGCTCACCGAAAAACTGCTGCTGTTCGGCGGCGCGATCCAGATGGCAGGCACGGTGAAGGCGCGCAAGAGCAGCCGCCATGCGACTTCAGACTGGCTGGAGATCGAGAAGCAGCGCGGCATTTCGGTAGCCAGCTCGGTGATGCAGTTCACTTACGACGACTGCGTGATCAACCTGCTCGACACACCCGGCCACCAGGATTTTTCCGAGGACACCTATCGCGTGCTGACCGCAGTGGATGCGGCGGTGATGGTGGTGGACGCGGCCAAGGGTGTGGAAGCGCAGACCATCAAGCTGCTCGAAGTGTGCCGATTGCGCAACACGCCGATCATCACGTTCATCAACAAGATGGATCGCGAAGTGCGCGAGCCGCTGGAGGTGCTGGACGAGATCGAGTCGGTGCTGAAGATCAAATGCGCGCCGGTGACTTGGCCTATCGGCATGGGCAAACGCTTTCAGGGCGTGTACCACCTGCTGAACGATGAGGTGCTGCGCTTCTCGCCGGGCGAAGCCAAAGCCGGGCAGGAAGTGGAAACATTGCGCGGCGCGCAGATCAAGCAACTGGACAAACTGTGCCCGAGCGAAATGAAGACCATGCGCGACGAGACCGAGCTGGTGATGGGTGCAGGCGCATCCTTCGATCTGCAAGAGTTTCTCAAAGGCCAGCAATCGCCGGTGTTCTTCGGTTCCGGCGTCAACAACTTCGGCGTGCGAGAAATTCTGCGCGCCTTGGTGGATTGGGCGCCACCGCCTTTGCCGCGCGCCACCGATGTGCGCATCGTGCAGCCGACCGAGCCAGCCTTCACCGGCTTCGTGTTCAAGATCCAGGCCAACATGGATCCGAATCACCGCGACCGCATCGCTTTTCTGCGCGTATGCTCGGGCCGCTACACCTCGGGCATGAAGGTCAAACAACGCCGTACCGGCAAGGAAATGAAACTCGCCAATGCGGTCACCTTCATGGCCAACGAGCGCACGCGCATGGACGAAGCCTACGCAGGCGACATCATCGGCGTGCACAACCACGGCCAGTTGCAGATCGGCGACGTGCTCACCGAGGGCGAAGCGCTCACATTTAAAGGCATCCCCTACTTCGCGCCTGAGCTGTTCAGCCGCGCGCGCTTGCGCGACCCGATGAAGGCCAAACAACTGGAGAAAGGCCTGCGCCAGTTAGGCGAAGAAGGCGCGGTGCAGGTATTCTCGCCGCTGGTCGACAACACCCCGCTGATCGGCGCGGTGGGGCAGTTGCAATTCGAAGTGGTCGAGCACCGTTTGAAATCCGAGTACGGTGTGGATGCGGTGTTCGAGCGCGCCGGTATCCACACCGCGCGTTGGGTGACTTGCCCAGATGCGGCGCATCTGAATGAATTTGTCAAAGCCAACCAGAACCGTCTGGCCAAGGATGTGGACGGCAACTACGCCTATCTAGCCGACACCGGCGTGAATCTGCGCCTCGCGCAGGAGCGCTGGCCCAAGGTACAGTTCCACGCGACGCGGGAGCATGGCCAGCAACTAAGCTAAGGTTCCATGCATCATTGGTACAGCGCTGGAAACTGTTTGCGCAAATGTTCCACCTTGGGCAGGTCGTTTATCACGATGTAGGGTTTGTTTGGATGCAACGCCAGAAAATTCTGGTGGTAATCTTCAGCCGGATAAAACTGCAGCAGCGGCACGACTTGCGTCACGATGGGATCGGGAAAAATACGTGCTGCGGTGAGTTTCTGGATATAACCCTGCGCGATCTTCTGTTGCTCCGCGCTGGTGAAAAAGATCGCCGAGCGATATTGGCTGCCGGTATCCGGACCCTGACGATTCAACTGTGTGGGGTCGTGCGCCACGCTGAAAAAAACCTCCAGCAATTGTTGGTAGCTCACCTTCTCCGGATCGAAACGGACACGCACCGATTCGGCATGACCGGTGTTGCCATCGCTGACCTGTTCGTAATGCGCGGTTGCCGCGTTGCCGCCCGCATAGCCTGATTCCACATTCGACACGCCCTTGACGTGCTTGAACACCGCATCCACACCCCAGAAGCAGCCGCCGGCGAATACTGCCGTTTGTTCGGTTGTTGCGGCGGCTGAATTTAGTGTTACCCCCAAGCCAAGCAGGAGGCACACACAACCACTTAGCAAATAACGATGCATGTACATAATCAACTCTCCTCAACTTTTGCGCTGCGGAACAAAGCGCATCGCTACAGTGTTCATGCAATAGCGCAAACCCGTAGGTTTTGGCCCGTCGTCAAACACATGCCCCAAGTGAGCATCGCACAAGGCGCACTGCACCTCGGTGCGCGTCATGCCGAACATGCGATCGACGATTTCGTGAACATTCTCAGCTGCGATCGGCTGCCAAAAACTCGGCCAGCCCGTACCCGAATCGAATTTGGTCTTCGCATCGAACAGCACATTGTCGCAACACACGCAACGATACAATCCCGGCTCATGCCTGTCGTAACCGGGCTGTGAAAAGGCACGCTCCGTGCCTTGCTCACGGGTGACCTCGAAGGCCAATGGCGACAAGGTTCTTTTCCATTCGGCATCTTTGCGCACCTTGGTCAGGGTTGCGCGGCCCATCGGCTTTCCGTCATCGCCAAATTGCATGATGGTCACCTTGTCACTTGCGGGCGATGAACCGGCATATGAACGCGTTGCGCAGATCGCCGCGATGCCGGATAAAGCGTATAGAAATTGTCTGCGTTGCATGGTGGTTACCTCCTGTGTACTGGTGTGATTCGAGCAGAAAACCTGCATCAGGTTCAAAACCGGCGTCGAAACCAGTTATGATTCTAGCTGCCTGACTATGTATTCCGGCCTTGCCGGAAAAAAGTTACATCAATTATTTGCGGAGCACGGGTGACAGATACAACCGACAATCTGGAAGCGCTGATGAGGCAATCGCTGGCCGGTGACCCGCGCGCCTATGCCGCATTGCTGCAAGGGACTTCGCGCCTGCTGCGCCCGTTCCTGTCCAAACGCCTCAGCTTCACCAGCGAGGTGGATGACCTGCTGCAGGAGATCCTGATCTCGATCCACAAGGCGCGCCACACCTACGACGGCAACCGTCCCTACAAGCCCTGGGCATATGCAATCGCCAAATTCCGTTTGCAGGATCACTTGCGCGCGCATTACTCCGATCTGCTGCGCCACGCCGACGACTTGTTCGAGCTGGAAGATTTTTTGCATGAGGATGTAACCGAAACAACCATCTCATACGAATCTATCAGCGGGGAAGTGGAAAAACTCCCCGAGAAGCAGGCGACCATCTTGCGAATGATGCATCAGGAAGGCTACACGGCCAAAGAAGTCGCCGAGAAGATCGGCATGAACGAATCGGCAGTCAAAGTCGCGGCGCATCGTGCCTACAAGATATTAAAAGTAAAGCTGGAACGATAATGGGAAACATCGACGAACTGATAATTAAGCTTGCGCGGGACACGGCGAAGGTCAAAGGCGCCCCTCATCCATTCTTGCTGAGCATAGCATGGACTGTGGTCGCGGCGTTCTACCTGGCCTTATCACTGATAATCTTTGGCACACGCCAGGATTTATTGATGAAGCTGCACGCCCCCTGGTTTATTGCCGAGATTGCGGCATTGATCGGCATTTCCATCACCACCGCGTTAAGCACCGCGCTGCTTTCGTATCCCGACCTGCACCAGAAGCCCCGTATCGTGTTGGCCCCCATCGTGACGTTTGCGCTGTTCGTGCTGGTGATATTTTTCGCTTGGCGCGCAGACAATCCGCCTGCTTCACTCCCTGCCCACACTTACGAGTGCACCCGGAGCATCATCCTGATTTCATTGTTGCCATCGGCATGGATGCTCTACGTGATGCGAAAATTCGCCAGCACGCATTATCTCTGGGCAGGCAGTATTGCGCTTCTTTTCGCCTTCAGTGTCGGCGCATTGTGGGAAAGGCTTCATGAACAAACCGACTCTATCATCCATGTCGTCGAGTGGCATTACCTGCCGATGATAGGCTTCGGCATCGTCGGCATGTGGCTGGGTAAAAAGGTATTGAAATGGTAAAGCATATCGAAGCCAAATCCGTTTGTAGAGTTCGCCCTTATTAACCGGATTTGATTGTGTTCCTGATTTCGCAAATGGCTTTAACTGGTGTAACTTTTTTCCAATCCTTCCCGAATAGGCCAATGTGTTGGTGATGTTATAGAAAATCGGTTGGCCCGCGCCATCGAAGATACATACTGACGCACACTTTTGAGAGGATTTTTGTCATGAACGATACAACTTCGCTTTACAGGCGTGAGTTACTGAAAAAACTGGCGGTAGCCGGATTGGCGCACAGTTGCGGAATGCTGGGAGTCGTCCAGCAATCGCTCGCGGCAAATTTGCTCGATATCAAGCAGGGGATGATTTCCGTCAAAGGTGAAGTGATTGTGGATGGAAAACGTGTGCGCAAGGGAAGTTTGGTTAAACCCGGGCAGGCCATAAAAACCGGAAAAGGTGCGGAAGCCATCTATGTCATCGGCAATAACGCTTTCTTGCAGCGGGAATCCAGCAAGGTACATTTAGGCACTGATGCGCTCACGGAATTCATGCGCGTGGTGTCCGGCCGCATCCTTTCGGTGTTCGGATCAGGCAATAAGCGAATCCGGGTTGCCAACGCCACGATAGGCATACGCGGCACGGCCTTCCACATCGGTGTGGAACCCGAGAGGACATATTTTTGCCTGTGCTACGGGGAAGTGGAGGTAACGCTTCCGACATCGGGGAAAGCTCCCATACAAATGAAGTCTGCGCACCACGATCAGCCTGTTTATATTCCGTCGCATGGTAAAGAAAGTACTCTGCCTGCCGAAATGCTGGATCACCATGATGACGAGCTGAAATTGCTGGAAGCCTTGGTGGGCCGGTTGCCACCGTTCATCAAGATTTGATGCACTTGTAGAACCTACGGAAAATTAATGACGCCACACGACGCTAACAAACGAAAGGAATGAACATGCAAAAGATCAAATCCACACAATGGCTGCTAGCGAACGTGCTCGCGCTCAGTGCTCCACTTGGCATGGCGGCACAGGATGAAGTGAGCGCCGATCAGGTGGTCACCGCCATTGAAGGTGTCTTCGGAGTCACACCGGGCGAACGGCGCAACCATATCAAGGGAACCTGTGCGCTGGGTGAATTTGTCGGATCGCCCGAGGCCGCACATTATTCGCGTTCAACACTATTTTCCGGTAAACCCATTCCGGTTGTTGCGCGTCTTTCTCTCGCCGGTGGTAATCCCAAGGCGCCGGATACCGCAAAAAGTCCACGTGGCATGGCTTTGGAATTCAAGCTGCCCAAAAATAACTTGCAGCACATTACGATGCTGAACATCCCGATCTTCGGCGCCATGCAACCCCGCACCTTTCTCGACCTGATGATCGCGTCCAAGCCCGATCCGGCGACAGGCAAGCCCGATCCTGAAAAGATCAAGGCATTCAAGGCCACTCATGCGGACAGCCTGGCACAGGCGGACTATATGGCGAAGAACAATCCATCGGCAAGTTATTCCTCCAGTTCCTTTTGGGGCATCCACACTTTCAAGTTCATCAATATGGATAACAAGACAACTATGGTTCGCTGGCAATTTGTGCCTCAGGATGGCGAGAAACGGCTCACCGATGATGAGCTGAAATCATTGCCGCCAAATTTTCTGGAACAAGCGCTCATCGATCGAACCAAAAAATGGCCGGCACGCTGGGACATGATGGTTTCGATAGGCGAACCCGGCGATACCGAAGACAATCCAACAATTGCTTGGCCTGATACCCGCAAGCAGATCAAGGCGGGCACATTGACGATATCCTCTGCCATGCCGCAGAAAGGCGCCGAATGCGAAAAGATCAACTTCGATCCGCTGGTGATGTCCGACGGTATTGAGACTACGAATGATCCGATCCTGCAGTTCCGTTCGCAGGCTTATGCGGTCTCGTTTTCCAAGCGGCTCGGAGGAAATTAAACCACCATCTAAAAAACATGAAGCCCGTTCATCAAACCATCCACCCGTTCTGGCTGAGACTGAACCACTGGGTCAACCTGATCGCGCTCATCATCATGGTGCTTAGCGGCTGGCGCATCTACAATGCCTCGCCAATCTTCGCTTTCAGCTTTCCCAAACAGATCACGCTGGGTGGCTGGCTGGGCGGAGCGTTGCTGTGGCACTTCGCGGCGATGTGGCTGCTGTTTTGCAACGGCCTGATG
Organism: Gallionella sp.; assembly: GCA_025350705.1. Lineage (GTDB taxonomy): Bacteria > Pseudomonadota > Gammaproteobacteria > Burkholderiales > Gallionellaceae > Gallionella. Next base: position 28,091 of record JANXXH010000008.1, on the reverse strand, counting down.
TATCTGTTCCTCAATATCGTGTCGGGAAGATTCAAGGCCAGGTTCTTTCCGATCCGTCCACGAGATCTGATCAACGATTTCCTCTCTGCTTTAAAAGGAAAACTGACGCACGACACGCTGACCGAATACAACGCGGTTCAAAAGCTGGCTTACCTGTTCGTGATTACCGATGTGATCCTGCTGGTGCTGTCGGGATTGGTGGTGTGGAAACCGGTGCAATTCCCGCTGTTGCGCGAACTGATGGGCGACTACGACAATGCGCGCATCGTCCACTTCTTTGCGATGGTTGCGCTGCTGGCGTTCACCTCAATCCATCTAACGATGGTCGCGCTGGTGCCGAAAACACTGATCATGATGATACGCGGACGCTGAGAGGTGTACATGAAAAACAAACTTGATAGATCCATCATCATCCAGGAGGCGCTCAAGGAACTGCCCTCGTCATCTCGCCGCTTGTTTCTGAAGCGCACTCTCACGCTCGGCGGCCTGTCATTGTTGAGCGGATGCACGGTGACAGACGAGGAATCTGCCGAGCGCATGCTGATGAAGATTTCGCGCTTCAACGACGATGTGCAAGCCTGGCTGTTCGACCCGAACAAACTGGCACCCACCTATCCCGAGTCCATGATCACCAAACCGTTCCCGTTCAATGCCTACTATGGACGCGACAAGATTCCCGAAGTCGATGGGGATGAATATCTTCTGGAAATCAGCGGCCTCGTCGCGGACAAACACAGTTGGTCACTGGCAGAGCTGTATCAACTGCCGCAGACCGACCAGGTAACGCGCCACATCTGCGTCGAGGGATGGAGCGCGATCGGCAAATGGGGCGGGGTCACGTTCTCGACATTCCTCAAGCACATCGGCGCTGACCTCTCGGCGAAATATGTCGGCTTCAAATGCGCGGACTACTACTACACCAGCATCGACATGCCGACCGCGCTGCACGCACAAACGCTGCTGACCTTCACCTATGACGGCAAGACGCTGCCGCCAGAATACGGCTACCCGATGAAACTGCGCATGCCCACCAAGCTCGGCTTTAAAAACCCGAAACACATCGTCGCGATCTTCGTCACCAACACCTATCCAGGCGGCTATTGGGAAGACAAGGGATACAACTGGTTCAGCGGCAGTTGAAAAGCATCATCCCAGAGTCAGTGAGGAACCGTTCGCTCGTCAACGGGTATGGCTGGGCTGTCGTGCGGCGACACATCGAAAAGATGCTGGTGCAACTGATGAAAAAAGAAGCGCGGCCTCTTTACAAAGCAAGTCCGGTTCTGAAATTCCCATTCGATTTATTCATCGATTTTCTGGGAGCCACCTTCACCTCGGTCATCCCCTGGCGGTTCCATTACAAGAGCCCTCTCACGCTCAAAGAGATCAATGCGCTTTCCGTACACTGGTTATTCCTACGATGACTGATAATTTGAAGCCTCAATAAGTGTGCATGCCGAGAGTCTGGACTATGAAATTTTGTGCAGTGATATATTTTAATTGATGAGAAGCGGTCAGTCGCGACGTGGCGCTATCGACACAATGCAGTCATACAAGACTCCAGATAGCAGACGCTCAAACCCCGAGTAACAGGCGCGAGTGAAACTTGAGGCGTTTTCCTGTCAGATGTTGTTTCAATGCGCATGCTGGAAAACCTTGACAGCCGATACCAGCAAAATAACACTCAGCATGATCAGCAACAAATCGGTCGGGATGATACCCAATAGCATGCTGCCGATGGCGGCACCGACGATGGAACCGGCAGCCATCCAGCTTAACAGCGTCCGTTCATTGCGGATGATGGCGAAGGCATCGGATCGACTGTAGCGGGCAAAACTCACGATCATGGTGGGCAGGCTCACCATCAGAGAAAGACTACCCGCCAATTTGATGTCGATGCCGTAGAGCAAGACGATAGTCGGGATCAGCAACTCACCCCCCGCTACACCGAGCAAGGCGGCCACCATGCCGATACCGAGTCCAGCGATGAGTCCAACCAGCCAGCGCGTCACAGCCGTCTCGAACAAAGGCGCAGTGCCACCGCCATGACCAAGCCAGGATTCGCTGAGCAGCACCAGCGCCAATAACACCAGCAACACCATGATAATACGGTTAAGCCACAAGCTCGACAGACGTATGGCGTGTCCCGCAGCCCACCATGCACCTATTAGACTACCGGCAAGCAGGTTTATGGCGATGTCGGTGTGCTGCCAGATCTGATCGAAGGAAATGGTAGCGGCCCGGAACGGCAGCGCGAAGGCGACCACCACAAGGCTCATCGCCTTGTTGAGAATGACGGCCTGTAGTGTTGGCAACCTGAAACGTCCCACCAACACCGGCAGACGAAATTCAGCACCGCCCAAACCGATCAGACCTCCCAGGCTTCCGATCACTGCACCCCAGCCGAACCCGGCGGCACCGCGTTGTGTTTTCTTGGCTTCGATAGTCATAGGTTAATCATTTGCTGAATGTGATTCATAAACGAAGGGCCGCTTTTGGCACGTATCGGCTATACGCATATGTTAACTGGCTGCCGAATAGCGGTCACTCGCGACATGCGGATACCCATATTATCCGACCTTGAGAATTACAGGCCCGTGTTGATGAGAGCCATGGACAAAGGCCACGATGAAACGCGGCCACAACAACCTACACCCAATTCGGGTGAGCGTTAGTATCTTCCAGAATCACGGCAGCATGCCCTCCGCCAAAACCCAGTATGTCCGCCAGCACGTATCGCACTGATACTGGTCTGGCGTGTGCCAACCCTGCATGCAGACCGGGATCAAGTTGATAGTCCGGATGCGGCCAGACATCGGCTTCCAGACATGCGGTCAGCAAGCCGATCTCAGCAGCGCCGGATGCGCCCAGCGTGTGGCCGATCGCCGCCTTCAGTGTCACGAGTGGTGGCAATGAATCGAATGCCGCAGCCAGCCCGGTCAATTCATTCACATCGTTTGCCGGACTACCCGCAGCCTGCAATTTGATCAGGTCGATGTCGGATGCTTTCAGACCACTGACGGCTAGAGCTTGCTCACACATTTGTGTCACTGTTTGCGGGACAGCGCCGGTCGGGTCGCGGCCATCGACGATGTTGCTCCCGCCGCACAAGCGCCAGCGCGCGGATCGGCTGGACAGATGCAACACCGACACCGCTTCACCCAGCGCGATGCCGTCGCGATTCAATCCCAGTGGTTTTGGTTTTTCCGGTGTCAGCAATTGCATCGCGGCGAAACCGGCGAGCGAATATCGGTTGGCCAATTCGACACCCAGCACAACCGCATCGTTGACCGAACCTGAACTGATGAGTCTGAATGCAGACAGTAACGCCAGCAACGATGAAGTGCAGGCGCTGGAAACCAGAAAGACCGGGCCTGTCCAGTTCAGCCAACCGGCAATCTGTTCGGCAAAATTAAATCCTTCTTCGACAGCAGAGTCTTCGATCTCGATCGCGCCGATATCCAGCGATGAAGATGCTACAAACAGCGGAGCATTCCTGTATGCAGTTGCGCCCGCATCATCAAAAGCCGCCGTGATGATTTTCCGTGCGCGCGCGCGCCAGTCTGGTTCCGGATGCTCGATAGCAAAATATGGCCACTCAGTCCCATCCGATAATTTTATCTTTTGCGCGGCGCGCCCTCCGGCGGCGAGGCTATCCAGAGCTTGCGGCAGATTCGCACCCAGTGCCGAGTTCAGCGCACGCCCGTGCAGGTAAACCGGCCTCATCCTCGACGCGCCGATAAATATTCGGCGAGATGGGCGACGCTGCTCAAAGCTCGCCGTGTCTCCTTGCTATCCTGCACGCGTATACCATAACGCTTCTGTATCTCCATCGAGATCTGCAATGCATCGAGAGAGTCGAGCATCAGTCTCGATTCCGGGCCGAATAGTATCTCGTCGTCAGTCAGGCCGCCTTGCGGCTCGTCTTTATCAGCCGCAGAAAGAATCAATGCCTTTAGTTCGTGTTTGAATGCCGCGAGATTGCCAGTCATTTGCTGTCTCGACTCGTCAGTTGGCCGGGCGACGGAAAAAAAGTAACGCGATGATGACCATCAGCGCGGCAAAGCCCATCAGCTTGGCGGTCGGCAGCAATACACCCGCCACATCACTGCCGCGCAAAAGCACCGCAAGCATGCCATCCAATCCCCAGCTCATCGGGGAGAATTCCGCAAGCCGCTGCATGAATTCCGGCATGATGAATTTTGGCACCATCACTCCGCCGATGGCCGCCATCAATATATTAATGATCGGGCCCACCGCCGATGCCTGTGCATGCGTCCTGACGATACTTGCCAGCGCGAGTGCCAAGCCTATCGCTGCCGTACTCACCGCAAGTAAAACCAACAAGAGCGCATTCCAATCTATACCCGCCAGTGAGAGCGCATCGCCGCCCAACAGCGGCATCAGCCAGACACCCACTGCCAGCATCATCGCGGCCTGAAGTCCATTGATGGCCAGGTACGGCAATGCCTTGGACAAGATCATCGTGCCAGTGGGTACGCCCAGACTTGCAAGTCTTGCCAAGGCTCCGCATTGCCGTTCCTGGATGAAAAGATTTGCCAGTGAAGCCACAACAAAGAACATTCCAAACACCAGCCAGGCGGGTACATTTTGCTGCACGGAGGTAGGACGAGTTCCGGCTGCCAATCGATCGGTGCCTACCAAAGATTGTGCCGATACTGTCGTACCCAAGGCGCCAGCTGGTGTTTTGCTTTCCGGGCGCGACAATCGCTGCGACATCTGATGTTGCGATACCTGGGCTGCTGCGAGCAGAGCCTGCGCACGCAGCTCAGTTGCGATCATGATCAGCTCTGCGTTATTTGCAGAATACACGCCGTTGTCCATGCCCGGATCGGCAATCAATCTGAGTTGTTTATTGCTGCCAAATTGCTTGGCCGCCAGCTCTCTGGAAAAATCTTTTTCAATGATCAGCGCATAACTCAATTTGCCGTTGCGCACTTCATCCGACCAAGTCGCACTGCTTTGCCTGGGTTTGCCGTGGCGCTTTTCCCACTCGGTGAGCAGCGTGTCAGCCAATTTTCCGTTGTCCCGGTTATCGACGGTATATTGCAGCGACTTGATGGCCGGGCTATACACGTCCTTCAACGCAAGTGACATGATGATGATGAACAGCACCGGCATCAAGAATAATGCAGCTAACCCATTTACATCGCGGGTCAGGGCCAACAGTTCTTTATTGATGAGTGCGAATAACATATGGGCACCTCTAGAAATTCAAAATCCTAAGCGAGGCAAGGCACGAAATAAATTTTAGCGCGCAGCATATGTTGAATATGTAGGCGATAAAATTTCTTGAGCAACGCAGTATCGCGACGGAGTTTGGGTTTATAGGGGTGCCCATGATCAATCCCTCAGCGAGCGGCGCGTAAGCGTCATGAAAAGTTGCTCCAGATTGGCGCGCCCGAACTCGGCGTGGCGCAGTCTCCCGCCAGCGCCTTCCACAGCAGCCAACAGCGCAGCGGGTGTCTGGCCGGTGGCAAGCATCACCCGCCATTCCCCGCCACTTGATTCGACTGCACCATAACGCGCGAGCAGCGCATTCAATTGCGATTCCGTCATCCCATCCACCGCTAAGCGTACATGAGCGACACCATCATTCAGCAACTCGCTCAAAGTCCCGTCGCGCAACACCCTGCCATCGTCGATGATGATCACGCGGTCGGCGATCGCTTCGATCTCTTCCATGTAATGCGAAGTGTAGATCACGGCTGCACCATTGTTGGCCAGCGTCTTAACGGCATCGAGCAGGAATGCACGCGATTGGGGATCGACACCGACGGTAGGTTCGTCCAGCAGTATGAGTTCAGGTTCTGGCAGCAATGCAATCGCCAGATTCAGGCGGCGCCTCAATCCGCCCGAAAGTCTTTCGGCGCGAACTGTTGCAAAATGTTCCAGCTGGGAAAAAGCGATACACTCTGCGATACGTTGGCGTTTGCGATCACCTGCCAGCCCGCCTGCCGCCGCAAAACATTCCAGATTCTCCGTTACCGTGAGCATGGGATAGAACGCATAATCCTGCGGGGCAACTGCGATACGGGTTGGCGTGTTGCGGCGAATGACGGAGAGCGGTGAACCGTCGATCGATATGTCTCCCTGCTGGACGGGCAATAACCCGGAGAGATGTGAAATGAGTGTGGTTTTGCCCGCGCCGTTGGGACCGAGCAGACCGAGGATCTGACCACGCTCGGCGTTGAGCGATACGCCCGCCAACGCAGGTTTCTCGGCATGCGGGTAGCGATATGAAAGATTCCTGATCGCCAGCATCACGCAACCGCCTTTTTCAAATCACGAAAAAAAACCTCCTCTTGCCCAGAGAGGCTGCCCAGCATGTCCGCTAATTTTGGCGGATCCATCGCATCGCGCCCCTTGACCATACGCGCGGTCGCCAACGCAAACTCCCGCCAGCTATCACCTATGAACATGAGCCGCTCGGAAAATCCGGCCAACACTGTCATACCGGCCAACTCGGACGCTTCCTGCAAAAATGCCGCGTACAAAAAACGAAACCCTGCGCCACCCGTGCCGATCTCTTCCTGCATACGAACGATATGCCCCACATACAAAGAGCTTGTGTGCGCTGCCGGATCAAGTCTGGCCACTTTACCAGCGAGCATTCTGATGCCGCGCACGCCGATGATAGGAATAGGTGCGAGCATCGTGCGGCAGCTTTTTAAAATTGCCTTGCGCACCGCATGAGGCGTGATGGTGGGCGCTCCCAATTTTTTCACCGTATAAAGCAAACCATTGGGGGCGAGCATGCCCTTGGCAAAGCGGGCGCGCGACAAAGATTCCGCATCGCAACGCACCGTCTGTTCGCCAACCGGATCGCTGATCAGATAATCGTTACCCTCTTTGCCGTATACCAAAAGATTGTGCGCATTAAAATGGAAGCGCATGTCTTCCGGAAAATAGGGCAGCCAGTACACCGAGGTTTGCAAACCCACCACCCGGCCTTGCGCCAACAGCTCATCCAGACGCGCCTGTCCCGCAACGGGTGTGCGGAAAGTTTCGAAACGGAATTCTGCCGCGAGCACTTTGGCCAAACCCTTGATGATGGATCCGGGCGGCTGACGATAAGCAATGAGTGGCAAGCCGGACAGCTTGATGAACGGCAGGTAGGCAAACGACAATGCCGCCGACAAACCGAAAGCCATCGCTTCGGAAATCGGCACACCGTGGTGGCTGATCAAATTTGCGACCACTCCGCTTTCGCAATGCGCGGCGTGACGATGGTGCGCGAAGGTCATGGCAGGTGTTGCAGTTGCTGTACGGCAAGGCCAAGCGCTTCGGCATATCGCGCGAGCAGGTTGTGAGACAAGCGCGCGAATATCTCCGGACGCAAATGGCGGCGGATGCGCCAACGCCAGATGCCGGTCGATTGCGCCAGCAATAGCAAATCCATACGGCGGGCATACATCCAATATTCCAACGGCGATGACAAACCATCCATCACATTTTTCCGTGCTGCTTCAGCCAGGGCACTCATCTCTTCCACGGCCTGGCTGGTGACGATCTCTTCAACCTCCCATCCCTTGGACGCTACCGCAACGATGTGGCCGCCCGCATCTCTGGCATAGACTGCCCTCCTGTGGCCCCCCAAGGTTTTGTTACCCTCTTGCGGGACGTTTTTCAGATCCATTACACGGCCTCAAGATATATAAAGCCACTGGAAAAACGCCCGCTTTCAGGAATGAACATCAACAGCTTCTGCCCTTTTTTTATGCGGCCGGAATGAAAAAGTTCGTCCAGCATGATAAAGGGAGATGCAGATCCGGTATTGCCTTTGCTGGCAAGATTGGAAAACCAGCGTTCCTGCGGGATAGGCAAACCGATTTCCGCAAGACACTGCATAACAGGCTTGGCAAAAAACTGGGAGGACATATGCGGCAAAAACCAATCTATGTCTTCGGTGCGTAATTTTCTTTTTTTCAAAACAGCGGCAAGCGGCTCGGCCAAGGTAGCCCTGACGATATTTTCGTTCAACAGGCGAACATCCTGCTTGAGAGAAAAAATGGATTTCGAACCCCAATGAGCCGCATCGAACATGCGCCAGCCTCGCATAGACCCGTCTTCATTTTTCTCGCCGCCGGCATACATGCAGGCTGACAACTCATGCGCCGCCGAAGTAAGCTCGATCCAGTCGATACGCAAAGATTGTGTGCCGCGCGGCTTGTTCTCCAGCAGCAATGCCCCCGCGCCGTCCGAGAGCATCCAGCGTAAAAAGTCTTTCTCAAAGGCGATTTCCGGATGAGCCTCCAGTTCCTGGAGTTTGTGCTCAACTTCCGCATCAAAGTTACCCGCGCGCAACGAGGCCGAGGCCAGCTCGGAACCTGTCGCCACTGCGCGTTGCACATCGCCAGCCCTGATTGCCAGCCATGCATACTTGAGCGCTGCCGCACCTGAAAGGCAAATCCCGGCAAACGAAACCACCTGCAAGCGCGGCCATTTCAATTCACCATGAACCATGACCGCATGATTGGGTAGCAACTGGTCCGGTGAAGAGGTGCCGCATGACAACAATTCCACGCTGCCAATTTCTCCCAACGCGCCAACCGCAAGCGCGGTAATCTGCGCATTGGTCATAACGACCTGCCCTGTCGCCCGATCAATGGCGTAATGCCGCGACTGAATACCATTGCTGCGCAAAACCACTCGCCGGGCGCGCGATGGCTTCCCGCCCACCATGCCCAAAACCGCTTCTATCTCGTCATTACTAACCGGATCGAAAGGGAGGAACGAAGCCGTGTGATTGATATAGACTTCAGACAACATAGTTAGACAAGCGCTCGGTTCCCGAGCCGGAAGGGAGTTCAAAATCATGCTTCATTCGAGCGAGTTGCTCCCGCAGTAACGGACGAATCAATGTTTGCAATGCCAAACTGACAGGCACCACGGTCACGATCAATAGCGCCAGAAAAATCACATAGAAAAATAATAACGGCTTGCGGCTCCACTGCCCCGGACCACCAGCCGCGCGCAACAGCTTACCCCACAAATAAAAACTGCGAGTACCGGCTTTCTCGCTGAAATATAATTTTGGATCAGCCTCGACTGCCTTGAGTCCTGCCAGCAAAGGAGCGTCACATTTTTCGGCATCGGCGGCTAGTGCTGCCTGAATTGCTAATCCGAAACGCCGTGCACGCAAAATCTCATCCGGTGCGATCCCTGCCGGAGGGCAGCCCAAAAATCCGGTTTGTTTGCCGGTCAGCAGCCAGCGCGGTGTGGTGATGAAAGTAGCGAACACATTGCCCTGGTCGGTGAGAACCACATTGTCGATCAAACGCGCCCCCAAACTTTCCAGCATGCTTTTCATCTTCTGATGCGCCATCAGCCACATGTTGCGGCAGGCAATCACTGTGACAACCGGCTTACCCTTTAGCAGCCTGGCTGCCAACGGATGCTGCAAAAATGCCGTGACCGGCAAAGACGGAACCAGGAACCAAACCTGATAAAACAGAATGGCCAGGTCAAAATCCTCATCACCATTCAGCGCAAGCCTCTCAAGCTTGGGAGCGATTAAATGTGCAGCCTCAGGGAAGGCATCGAAAAACTGAAAAAAAGGCCACGGAAAAGGATAGGGCGGCACCGGATGGATCGTCTCCAAATGGACATCCACGGATGGATTTTCCTGCAAGGGGGCAAGAATCTGCTCGGCAATCCGGGTAAGCTGCCCGGTTTGCGAGTAACAGATTGCCAGGACACGCTTAGGTCGAACGGAAGTAGTCAAAAAAATTCCAGTGGCGCTATAAAATTGCTCGATTGTGATCCCGCCAAGGCCGAACGATTGAGACTTGACGGAATGTGAGCGATTGTATAGCAAAAGTCATGCGCGCTCAATAAATCCAGCCTCTCCCGGATCAATTCAAGATAATAATTACCGGGCTCAGTCACAAGCAAAGGAACTCTTACATGGACACCGCGCTAAAAATTAAGTATTCTTGCCCGTGACGTTATGCAGTCTTTTTGTAGCAGGACGCTGGCACTATTGATTCGGCCAGATGAAGTTTGAAGCCCGTTCGCCCTGAGGTATCGAAGGGTAAAGGGGCTTCGATACGCTCTGCGTACCCTGTGCTGAGCCTGTCGAAGCATCAGCCCGAACGGAAATTTCAAACATATTCGCGCCGGATCAATATGCCAACCAGCATTAACGTTGCACCTCTAAATCAAATTCGCAGACTTAATTATATGTACACCAATACCAACATCGACAAAACAGAGTTTGAGAATGAGCTCTCTAAACACATCATAACCGCGCTTAATCTGGACGCGAGTCTTGCTGACATTGATCCTGTCGCGCCGCTCTATGGAGATGAAGGTCTCGGCATAGACTCTATCGACGTGCTTGAAATCTCCCTGGTGCTGACCAAAAACTACGGTGTTCAACTGAAGTCAGACGACGAAAATAACGCCAAAATCTTTGCCTCACTGCGCAGCCTCGCCAACCATATCCAACAAAGCCGGACGAAATAAATGCAGCCCTATGGCAATAAAATCGGCGCGATTGCCTTCGCCTTTGCCTTCCTTGGTTACCAATTCCTGATTCATAAAGTAACCGTTGCCGGCCAACTCACACCCATCAGCGCAACTGCCGTCTTAATCCCCCTGATCGTCGCCACCGGATGGGTCATCGCGCTTGAGCTGGGTTTGCGCATGGCGCTGCTTATCACCATAACCATGACATCGCTTGGCTTGGCTTGGGTAAACATGTTTGGCCTGCCTTCAACCATTATCTTCGGCCTGCCGCACCTGGTGACCAATTTGTTCCTGATGTGGTTTTTTGGGCGCACGCTGAAGCACGGTCGAGAGCCTCTGATCACATCAATCGCGCGCCGTGTTCATGGATCACTGACACCCGATATCGAAATCTACACCCGCCGTGTCACCGTCGCATGGAGCCTGTTTTTTTTGCTGCAAGTGATTGTGTCGTCAGGGCTGTATATTTTTGCCCCATTGGAAGTTTGGTCAATGTTCATCAATATCCTTAACGCCCCATCGATCGTCCTGATGTTTATTGTTGAATACACTTACCGCGTCCTGCGTTACCGCGACCACCAAAGCTCGATCTTTTCCGGTTTACAGTTTTTCTCGCGTGACAAGCCGGCATCGAAACCCACCAAGGTTCGCTAATATCAACGATCCAAGTCGCGCCAACATCCACCCATGCAATCCATCCCGCTGCTGAAATTCCACCAACCGGAATCTGTTTTTGCGTGGCAAGACGGAAACGCTATTTCTGCGCAGCGTTTTTTGACTGATGTCATATCGCTGGCGGAGCGTTTGCCCGCACGTTCATTTGTGCTGAATCTGTGCGCGGACCGGTATCGCTTTGTAGTCGGATTCGCCGCCGCGATGTTGCGCGGCCAAATCAGCCTGCTTCCGCCGAACCACACTCCGGACCTGATCAACCGGCTCACCCAACACTATGCGGACTTGTATTGCCTTGCCGATAGCGCGCATAGTCTTGGCTCATTGCAAACCATATTCTATCCGGACATGTCCGATGTGAGCCTGCTGCATTCTCCGATGCCAGAAATCCCAGACTCACAAGTGGCGGCTATGGTGTTTACCTCGGGATCTACCGGCAACCCGATGCCCAATGAAAAGACCTGGGGTGCCCTGTCACGAGACGTTACCGCCGAGGCCAGCCGATTGGGAATACTCGATCGGGGCGATCTGACGCTGCTGGGCACCGTTCCTCCGCAACACATGTACGGTTTTGAATCCACCGCCCTGATCGCAATGCAAGGCGGCGTGATACTGCACGCTGCCAAACCTTTTTTTCCGGCGGATGTCAGCACAGCCTTGGACAAGATTCCGGGACCGCGCGCGCTTGTCACCACGCCGGTTCATCTGCGGGCTCTGCTCTCCAGCAACATAGTCGTACCAAAACTCGATCTGATCGTATGCGCCACCGCCCCCCTGTCACGCGAGCTGGCGTTGCAAGCGATAGAGTATTTTGGTGCGCCGTTACAGGAAATATACGGCTTCACTGAAGCGGGCCAGGTCGCCAGCAGGGAAACCGCCCTGACAGAAGAATGGCGCACTTTTGACGGTCTATCGTTGCATCAAAAAGGTGAAACCACTTATGTATCCGGCGGCCATGTCGTTGGCGAACTTCCGCTGAATGACATCGTTGAATTGCATAGCGACACCACCTTCCTGTTGCTAGGCAGGACCGCCGACCTGATCAACATCGCCGGCAAGCGCACCTCTCTGGCCAGCCTGAATCATCACCTCAATGCAATCGACGGCATACAGGACGGCGTGTTTTTCATGCCCGATGAAAAGGCGGGCAATACGGATCGGCTGGCCGCATTTGTCGTTGCGCCCGAACTTGGCACACGCGAAATATTGAATGCGTTGCGACTACGCGTCGACCCGGTATTTTTGCCCAGACCAATCCATAAAGTGGATGCTTTGCCGCGCAACTCAACCGGTAAATTGCCTCGCGCCACCCTGGAAAAACTCTTGCAGCAATGCAATAGAGATTAATAAAAGTGGCCGCCCTGATATTGCAATTTGCCGCAGATCATCCGTGTGGCGCAGGACATTTTCCGGGCAACCCCATCATCCCCGGCGCGCTGCTGCTGGATGAAGTACTGACCCACATCGCTAACGATCTGGATATCGACGGCGGGGCATGGCGGGTGAAGTCAGCCAAGTTTCCACGATCAGTCCGGCCCGGCGATACGGTACACATCAACTACACCCGCGCAGCCAATGGCGAAATCCGTTTCGAATGTGCCGTGACAAATAGCAATGTCATGTCCGGAATTGCGAGCTGCCACCCGCTTCCCATTGAAAGTTTATCGTCGTGAGTCAGGAGTGGACCGCACGCCCGGAGCGCAGCAATGTATGGGCGATTCGTTTCATCGTCTGGGTCGCGCTCACCTTTGGCCGCCGCGCATCACGCGTCCTGCTTTACCCGATCAGTTTTTATTTCGTTATTTTTTCAGCGCAAGCGCGGGCCGCTTCCCGGAAATATCTGGATCGCGCGCTGGGTCGCCGCTCGACGCTACGCGATGGTTTTCGACATTGTTTTTTCTTTGCTTCGACCATTCTGGACCGTGTCTTTTTGCTTAACGGACAAAACGCATTGTTTGAAATTCATGCGCAAGGCGAAGAGATATTCAAAGAAGTCATGTCCGGTGGACGCGGCGGCTTCCTCATCGGCGCCCACATGGGCAGCTTCGAGGTGCTGCATGCGCACAGCCGCAGCCAAGGACATGCACAAACCAGCATGGTGATGTATGAGGAAAACGCCCGCAAACTGAGCACTGTGCTAAAGAATATTAATCCACAGCGCAACCCGCCCATGATCTCTCTGGGAAAGATCGACTCCATGCTGAAAATCCGCGAGGCGCTGGATCACGGCGAATGTATCGGCATGCTTGCCGACCGCGCCATCTCCGGGGAAAAAATGATCACCTGTGAATTTCTGGGCGGGCCGGTAGAATTTCCCGCCGGTCCGTTTCGCCTTGCCGCGCTGCTTGAACGCCCGGTAATCTTGATGCTCGGCTTATACCAAGGAGGAAATCGGTATAATATTTACCTTGAACGCTTGGCCGATCTTCAGCATGTGCCGCATGCAGAACGTGATGTCGCCATTGAACAAGCCGTACAACTATTTGCCAGACGGCTCGAACATTACTGCCGGACATCCCCTTACAACTGGTTCAATTTTTATGATTTCTGGAAATAATCCTGCTTTGTCGCGCCGTGTCAATTTGTCAGGCCCGGTGAATTTATCTTGCGTGGCCAAACTGATTCTTCTCGCCAGTTTGATTTGTGTTGGCTGGATGGTCGCACCGGCTTACGCTGAAGAACCGGAAAAAGATACCCCTGCATGGACCATCAATGAACTCATGCACGGCCTTGCGCAAGTAAAAAAAACCAAGGCGACATTTGTCGAACGAAAATATCTGAGCATACTAAAAACGCCGCTGGAGTATTCGGGGACACTCGCTTATGCCGCACCGGCGCATTTGGAAAAGCATACGCTGCTCCCCAAATCGGAAAGCATGGTGCTGGATGAAAATATCCTGGTCGTGCAAAACGGGGATGCGCAGAAACGCACCTTGTCCCTGCCGGACTATCCGGTCATATGGGCATTTGTCGAAAGCTTCCGCTCCACGCTGGCCGGAGACATCGACACACTCAACCGCTTTTATCATGTGGCCATGGAAGGCCACCCCAACCAGTGGCTGCTCGTATTGCGCCCGATCGACACCAAGATGAAGAACCTGGTCAGCGAAATCCGTATCAACGGCAATCTTGAGCAGATCAGTGTCATCGAGATTCGCGAATCAGGCGGCGACCGCTCGATCATGAACATCAGCAAGGATGATTCGTGAAGCGATTTAAAAGAAACTGGGCCATTGCGACCTGGCTTCTTTCTCTCGCATTGTGCATCTACGTTGTCAGCAAAGTACAGATCGGCGCCGACCTCAGTGCATTCTTTCCGCGCTCGCCAACCCCGGCGCAGCAATTGCTCAGCGAACAATTGCGCGATGGCGTTTTTTCCCGGCTGATCCTGATCGGGATCGAAGAGGGCACGCCGGATGCGCTGTCGCAAGCCAGCAAACAACTCGCGCAACGTCTGCGCAACGAGCAAGGATTTTCTCTGGTCAATAACGGCGATGAAAGCAGCCTCGCCAACGATCAGGCTTTCCTGCTTGAGAACCGCTACCTGCTGAGCTCCGCAGTCACACCCGAACATTTCACCCCGAAAGGCCTGCATGCGGCGCTGGAGAATGCGCTGCAATTGCTCGGCTCGCCGGCCGGGATGATGCTCAAGAGCGTCATACCCCGCGACCCCAGCGGAGAGATGCTGCATCTGCTCGAAGGATTTTCCGGGCAAAGCCAGCCCGCGTCATACGACGGTGTGTGGGTGTCGCATGACGGCAAGCGCGCACTGCTGCTTGCGCAGACCCGAGCACCCGGTTTCAATATCGATGCCCAGCAGCAGACCATAGAGCTGATCCACACCCGCTTTGCGGAAGTCACCCGCAGCGCAGAGCTTTCCGGCCTGCATCTTGTGCTGAGCGGCCCGGGCGTGTTTTCGGTGCATGCACGCAACCACATCAAAGGTGTCGCTTTCAATTTTTCCATCATCACCTCGATACTCGTGAGCATCTTGTTGTTGCTGGTCTATCGCTCGTGGCGGGTGCTCGCCTTGTCGCTACTCCCCGTGGCCAGCGGCACCCTGGCCGGCATTGCGGCGGTGAGCGCAGGATACGGCGTGGTGTATGGCATCACGCTGGGTTTCGGTATCACGCTCATCGGCGAAGCGGTGGACTACGCCATCTTTTTCTTCACGCGCCTCGCACCCGGTAAACCGCCGGGCACGGCGCTCGACAAGATATGGCCCACGCTCCGTCTCGGCGTGATGACCACCGTGTGCGGTTTCAGTCCGATGTTCCTTGCAGATTTTCCGGGGTTCGCGCAGCTGGGACTGTTCTCGGTAGTCGGGCTGGTCGTTGCGGTATTGGTGACCCGCTGGGTGCTGCCCAGCCTGGTACCGGAAAATTTTGCGACCTATACGCCGACAAGATTGTCTGCCTGGGTGATGGGCCTGATACGGCAAGCACCGCGACTGCGCCCGGTGGTTTTGATCGCTGTATTGGCTGCAACTCTTTTTATCGCCTTGCACCGCGGGCCGGTCTGGAGCGACAACATCTCCAGCCTGAGTCCGTTAATGGAAGACGATAAACGCATCGACGAATCGTTGCGGCACGATATCGGCGCGCCCGATGTGGGCTACATGGTGATCGTCCGCGGCAAGGATCGGGAGGATGCGCTCGAGAAGAGTGAAGCGATAGGTTCACGTTTGGATAGTCTGGTAAACAACCATGCCTTTTCCGGTTACGAGTCACCTGCCCGCTACTTGCCCAGCGAAAAAACCCAGCGTGCCCGCCTCGCAGCTCTACCCGATTCAGCGAAGCTGCAAGCCAATCTGCATCAGGCGCTTGCAGGGCTGCCGTTCCGCGCGAATCTGTTCGGACCATTCCTCAACGATGTCGCTGCAGCGCACAACCGCCAACTGCTGACACAAGACGATCTGCGAGGCACCAATCTCGGACTCCAAACCGAAAGCCTACTGGCTCAGCGCAGCAATGGGTGGGTAGCCATCCTGCCGCTGCGTGGCGTGACCGACATCACACCCATCCAGCAGGAACTTGCTCAACAGGATGGCGGTATCGTATTACTGGATCTGAAAAAGGAAAGTGATACGCTATACCAGACCTATGTGCATGAGGCTATCAAGCTGTCCGCGTTCGGTGCGCTTGCGATCATCGTGCTGCTGTTCGCCAGCCTGCGCTCGGTGCGCCGCGTGGCAATGGTGCTGTTGCCGTTGGCAGCGGCAGTCATCATCACCACCGCGATCATGCTGGCGAGCGGTCAAACATTGCTGATCTTCCACCTGATCGGTTTGCTGTTGACGGTTGCAGTGGGATCAAACTACTCGCTGTTCTTCGACCGCGAAAGTTGCACTCGTGAAACTGCTTCTGGCGAACACGGCGAAAACAGTCAGCGCACCATGCTGTCATTGCTGGTCGCGAACATCTCGACCATCTTCGCATTCGGCATGTTGGCTTTTTCCGGCGTCCCGTTGCTGACTGCGATCGGCGGAACGGTAGCTATCGGCGCTTTTCTAAGCTTGCTGTTCTCTGCTGTACTGATGGGAAAAATGGTCGCCAAGTTCTATTGATTCGTTCGTTTGCGATTAAAGAAACAATTCGAGCTTGGCACTTTTATTAAAGAGGGTGGGAGTATTTACCGGAAGGCTGAGTTACATTTTGATTTGCCGATAGCTCGGCCGCTTCGCAGAAATCTCTTCGTTGAAAAATTCGCGGAACGTGATTACATTGGCTTTGCCGCTGTAACAGGTTTCCTTTGATTTTTTCAGGGACTCGGGAACAACCAGATGGATACCTTGATCGCTCATGCCTTCCATTGCAGCCGAGGAAACACAATCATCGACGGTTGCCAGAAACAACGCGCAGTTGAATTTCTCCATCGTCACCTGCTTCCAGCGCTCGCGTAGCGTGGTTTTTGCCGAGAGCACCATCGTTTCCTCGAACGTCCTTTTCTTGGCCTTCAGCACCACAAGGCTGGGCAGCACAAAGTCCGGGCGGCGACCTCCCGTTACTGCTTACTCTTCAAAAGCAATCTGTTTTGAAATATTTAAGGCCAGAAACAAGTGTCGAAATTAGGGGATAGTGAATAATCCCACTTTGTTACGGCTTGAAAAGTTTTGAGCAAACTCGACAGCTCTCCAAATAGCGGCAAAGTTTTTCTTTCATCTTCATTTGCCAATCGAAGCGCCACAAATTCATGTAGTGCATGATCGTCACTGGTAGGACCGCCAGATAAATCCCACAGTTCTTTGTATACGGCTGGAATGCCGACTTGCTCTGCAACGAAGTATTCACTCGACTCCAAACAGGCGCGTAATGCCACGATGTCATCTGGCAATGGAACACCTGACAGAAGAACTTCTCCCCAAGCTTTATAGTTTGAGGCATCGCGATAGAGGTACTCAAAGACGCAATACTCTTTTGGGGAGTCATTGAATATTCCCGTCAATTTATTCTTCGACAATTAGCACCTCCCGATGACAGCCAATGCATTCTGAAACAAATACATTCTCACCATCAGCCACTCTGATTTTTAGTAAATCAAGACGGCTTCCGCATTTGCCACAACAATCCGGTTGATTGGAAATGATGTAGTAGATTGGGTAATCAGTTTGTTTTTCAGCGAGCCTCATAATTGTTACTTTCGATTATCCACGAAGAGTTTTTTTCTATGCCACGCGATAAATTCAACTTGTGGTGCGAAACGTTCTGGCGGCTCGATTGTGCGGCCATCCAACGGCAAGAGAACCTCCATTACGAATAGTTCTTTCTTCCGCTTTAGCTCCTTCGAGACAACAATCTTGAAGTCATTGGTAAGTGTTATAAGGCCTTTATCAAAAGCTCTATCATGAATTGCTGAAAGGCATAAGCCGTTGCTTGGGTTTAGGCGATTCGCTTTGTCTTTGCTCCACGGCACAATATGGCTTGCAACTAATAGGCGCGGCTCTGACAGACCAGACATACAACAACGTCCATGATAGCTGCTCAACACGGCGCGGCGGAAAAAATTTTGTTTGATGCGTTGCTCGGTAATTACTCGCCTTGTTTCGCCAGAGTAATCTTCTGGTATTAGCAACTCATCTGCTTCGTCTTCGGGCGGCGGAACATGGTAAAGATTGCGCCTGAGCATTTCGCATTCCACGGCGAGCTTTTCCCAATCTGCATGGAATTCGGCCCAAACTTCTTTGTCGAGCGAACCCACATTACCCAAACCTGCGCGCCCCCTGCTTGTGATTGCCGGATCAAGGCTGGCAAAATTCACGAGCTTCATTGCGATCGCACCGGGCGTTCGTCCAATCAGTTTGGCAAGCTGATTAATTTCGGGGTTTCGGCTGTGCAATTTTCCAAAAGGGAGTTGGCAATAAAGATGGAATGCGAGCTTGAGTTGTTCTTTTGTCCAGCGTGTTGTGGCCATAATGTCTTGCGGCACTTCGACAGCTTTCGCTGCCGCTGCCTTCTCCCAAAAGTTGAGTTGCGACACCATTAGTTTAGCCGCATATTCGACAAGTGGCACATTTACTTCACTGTTAAGTGGCCGTCTTTCGGAAGCGTTTTACTGTGGCAAGAACAGGAGTTTGCAACCTGCTTGCGGGAACCTATGCGCTGATTAAGTCCTCCGTTCGTGGTGAGCTTGCGAACCATGAATGGAGGGCTTAATCAGTTCAATAGGTTAAACGAGATACCCTTCGACAAGCTCAGGGCGAACGGACTTCTTCAGCATTACCTTATATCTAAACGATAAAAATTTATCGGGCAACGCCGTATCGCAACAGGGTTTGGATTTGTAGTGATGCGTTACGCTGATACAGAACGGAACGCAAGCACGGCATTGCTGCCGCCAAAAGCGAAAGAACTGGACAAGGCCGCGCGTACCGGCACATTGTTTCTCCCCTGCATCAGGACATGATCCACGCCTGCACAGTCGGTGCCGATTTCGGTTACGTTGGCCGTGGGTGGCATACTCTGATGGTAGAGAGCGAGCGTGGTGATCAATGCTTCCATCGCGCTTGCTGCGCCCAGTGAGTGACCGTGCATGGATTTTGTGGAGCTCACTGCCAGCTTGCCGGAGTGTTCGCCGAAAACAGTTTTCATCGACTGTATCTCGATGGCGTCTCCTTCGACTGTCGCTGTGCCGTGGGCATTCACATAATCTATCTCATGCGGCTGTAATCCGCTGTCTTGTAACGCCGCAGCGATCGCACGAACTTGTCCGCCGCTGTCGGGCCGGGCGATATGGGTGCGGTCGCAGGTGCTGCCGTATCCGACGATCTCTGCATAGATTCGCGCTCCGCGGGCGCGGGCATGTTCCCAGTCTTCGATCACCAAAGAGGCGGCGCCTTCTGCGAGGGTGAGGCCGGAACGATTTTTTGAAAACGGGCGGCTGGCACGATAAGCGGTTGTCTCATCGCCTTCCGCTAATACCCGCATCGCCTGCCAAGCCCGAATGACGCCATAGGACAAGGGCGCCTCGGAGCCTCCCACCAGCATCAGGTTGGCATCGCCTGCGCGAATCTTCCGAAAAGCCTCGCCTATCGCCACGGCTGAAGATGCGCATGCCACTGTGCTGGTGATACATGACCCACCCAATCCCAACTGCATGGCAATGTGGGACGCGGCTGAATTGTTCATGGCCAGAACGACCGACAAGGGAGAGACTCTTTCTTTATTCTCGAAGTACAGCGTTTGATAGCCGCGCTCAATCGTCAGCGAGCCGCCCGAGCCCGTTCCCCAGCTGACTCCGTAATCATCCCGGTTGCAATGTTTGGCGAGTCCGCAATCCTGCCAGGCAGATAAGGCCGAGGCCACCGCAAAATGGCTGAACCGATCCATCGCATTGGCCAATGGCGGGCCAAGGGTCGCAATCGGATTAAAGTAATCGCATGCAACCAGTGGCAATGCCAATGGACGGGGGCTGTTGTTCAGGGTGTGATAACGGACTGCGGATTCGCCAAGCATGATGCGGCGGAAAAAATCCTCCACATCGCCTTCACCATAAGGATTGATCAGGCCCAGGCCGGTAATCGCTACACGACGTTTAGTCACAAAAGGTAAATTATTTTATTGCTTGCTTGCTGGCTACTGCTTGCTGGCTTCTGATATCGTCCAATTGGTGGAGCAATTCTCCGACCGTCTTGGGTGGAGGGATATCAGCAGGCACCGTTATTCCGGTCTTGTCCTCGAATTCAAAGATCAATTCGATCAGCATAAGCGAGTCAACACCCAATTCGGTTAAAGTGGCCTCAGGAACAATTTTGTCCAATAACGGGGCTTCTACCCGGTTCTTCAAAAAATCTTTTATCAGCTCGAGATCATTCATATCGTTGTCATGTGGCCATAGACTTAAAGTGCCTATAGTTTTTATTTTACTAAATTTTTGTTTGGTCAGGAAACATTTGTGCAGATGAACAGTGCCATACTACATGGGCACGGCCATCCATCATGACCGCTACCGTCATTCTATTTTTACAGTGATCCGGTTTTGCCTGATCGACAAAGTTAGCCAGATCAGCGACAGGCCCGCTGCAAACATGCCCAGTATAGCCCCCGCAACCACATCTACCGCGACATGCTGTTTGGTCGCCATTGTCGAATATGCAATGCCCGCGCACCATGCCCAGTTGAACACACGGACGATGCGCGGGGCACCCACCTCAAATAGCTGGTGATTAAGCCACACTGCGGAAAAGACCGCGGTTGCCACGTGGAGCGAAGGGCAGGCATTGCCCGCAGCATCCATACCTTTGAGAATGGAAAATCCCAAGCTCTGTTCCCAATCGAGGTTCGCAGGAGGAACGGCCGTAGGCCAAAGAAGAAAACAACCCAAGCCTACCACACATAAACTTCCCACAGCCAAACCGTAATAGATCAATTCGCGGCGAGTCGCCTGTAACGCCGGCGGTAGAGACACGTACAACCACAGCGACGCATACAGGAAGAGGCTCTCCGGCTTAAACCCAATGGCAGTATCCAGCGCTGTCAGCGGCATGATCGTCACCGGGAAAATCGGGTTTTTCAACAGGAAAATATAACCCGCAAAAAAGACCGCCGTAAAAAGAGGCACCCCGAATGTCTTCAGGACAAGGTGGCTCTTTATTCTTGTCAGGATTTGAAGGTGCCAGGAAATGGTCAGGGGAGAGGATATTTTCATGCTGGAGATAACATACAACCAATATTCATTATTGGCAAACAGATGCCGCTATATAGCACATTCCTGCCAATAAAATCCATAAGACGTTGGAGCGCCCTCTCTTGAAAGCGCATCAAAGAGTGGCTGATGTTGCTGCGATAAGGCCCCTTGGGCTAGAATGCAGTGCCTCTGATTTTCAGTCATCGCAGTTGATCATTCTGCCTGGCTTCATGTCAACGTAAAAATGGAAATGCATTCCCATACACCGCCACCTGTTGCGCCTTGCAAAGGCCGCCAAACTTCTGCAAGACATATTCATTTACCGCTTTGGCATGCCACTCCCGCACTGCAATTGAGCACTGCGTTACATATATTTTGCGCAGTGCTGACCGCCCTGAATCCCGCCATCTGGCAATGGACGCTGTGGACTGTGATAGTGAATCACCTTCTGCTTGCAGCAACAATGGTCTTTTGGCCGCACAGCCGCCTGCTCGGACCGAGCATGACACGCCTGCCCGCAGCGGCTGCGCAACGCGGAGAAGTGGCACTCACCTTTGATGACGGGCCCGACCCCATCGTCACGCCCCAAGTGCTTGACTTGCTCGATCGATACAGGGTCAAGGCCAGCTTCTTCTGCATCGCCAACAAGGTCATCGCACATCCCGAGTTGACCCGTGAAATCATCCGTCGCGGACACAGCGTGGAAAACCACACCAACAGCCACCCCCACGCATTTCCCTTTTTCGGGCCGAATGCTATGCGTCGCGAAATCGACTCGGCACAAAACGCGATCCATGCGACCACCGGCATCACCCCGATCTTCTTTCGCGCGCCTATGGGTTTCCGCAATCCCTTTCTCGCCCCGGTGGTCGAGCGCGCGAGCCTGCGCTATATCAACTGGACTCGGCGCGGATTGGATACCTTTGCAAAATCTGCTGAACCGGTTTATCAGCGACTGCAACGAAACCTTGCCGCTGGCGACATATTGTTGCTGCACGACGGTCGTTCGATCCACCCGCACGGCGACTCGCCGGTTATTCTGGAAGTATTGCCGCGCCTGCTTGAACATCTTCAGTCACTTAACCTGAAATCCGTTGCGTTGCACACTGCCTGCAACCATGCCGGCAAACTTTAATTCCATCATCGATGCCGCCCTCTTGCCCTATGCCAAAGCGGGCCGGTATACCTACCATTTCGTCCGCGGTAAATTACGGCACGATCCGGTGTATCGCGCCATTCTGAAAAACGGCCTGCTGCCCAACGAAGGCAGACTGATCGATCTCGGCTGCGGCCTGGGCATACTGTCGGCATTGCTGATAGAGGCGCGCAAACAATATCAGGCCGGGAACTGGGATCCAGAATGGCCGACACCTCCGCAGAACCTCGAACTTCTCGGCGTCGAATTGCTGGAATGGAAAGTTGCAGCCGCCAAGCAAGCGCTTGGTGATCGCGCGTCCATCTGTCAGGGCGACCTCCGCACTTTTGAATTACCGGACTGTTCAGTCGCGATCCTTCTGGATATATTGATGTATCTGCATGCTGCCGATCAGCGGCAGGTCCTGCACAAGATCGCTTGCTCACTTCAGCCTGGCGGCATCCTGCTGATGCGTGAAGGAAATGCCGCAGGCGGACTGCGCCATTACATCACGAGCCTGGCCGAACATATCTGCTGCCTGTGGCGCGGGCAAGGCTGGAACGCACTGCACTATCGAAGCATGGCCGAGTGGGTTGCACTATTGGAGGAATCGGGATTTTCCGTTGAAGCACTGCCGATGAGCCAAGGCACACCGTTTTCCAACGTGCTGTATCGCGCAACGCGAGCTTAATGTTCGGCGGGGGAGACATTATCAAACTTCTTTCTGTTAAAATTCCCGTCGCTAAACACAGGCAGCTCCTGGAAAGAAATTCATTTGCAACCCCTTCGATTAAGTGCATACACCCTTGCCACGCCGCTGGGGGCTGGAGTTTCTGCGACGCTTGACGCCTTGCGCGCCGGACGCTCAGGCTTGGCGCGTTGCGATTTCCTGGATGTCGATCTGGATACCTATGTCGGGCGCATCAGCGGACTCGAGGACAGGCCGGTGCGCGCAGACCTTGCCGTTTACGATTGCCGCAACAATCGCCTCGCGCAACTGGGTTTGGAGCAGGACAACTTTATCAAAACAGTTGCAGCGGCACGGCAACATTACGGCCGCGAACGCATCGGTGTATTTTTGGGCACCAGCACCTCGGGCATCCTGGACACCGAACTTGCCTACCGGCAACGCGATCCGGAAACCGGCGCATTGCCCAAAACTTTCCACTATGTAGGTTCACACAGCTGCTATTCGGCGGCTGATTTTGTGCAACGTGTACTTGATCTCGCCGGACCTGCCATGGTGGTATCGACCGCATGCTCCTCCTCCGCGAAAGTATTTGGATCTGCTGCGCGCATGATACAGGCGGGGCTGTGCGATGCCGCGATCGTCGGCGGCGTCGATTCATTGTGCCTGACCACGCTGTATGGCTTCAACTCGCTGGGACTGGTGTCCAGCCGCCCGTGCCGCCCCTATGACGCAGATCGCGACGGCATTTCGATCGGCGAGGCCGCGGGCTTCGTGTTGCTGGAAAAATCCTCGGCCTCATCCGACCCCGACAGCGTCATGCTGCTTGGCGTAGGCGAAAGCAGCGATGCCTATCACATGTCCACCCCGCATCCCGACGGTGCGGGTGCACGACTGGCGATTCAGGGAGCGCTGCATGCTGCTGGACTGAAACCCGGCGACATCGACTACATCAATCTGCATGGCACCGGAACAAAATCGAACGATGCAGCCGAAGACCAGGCGGTCTTCAAAGTTTTCGGCGGAAGTACACCGTGCAGTTCCACCAAAGGTGCGACGGGTCACTTGCTCGGCGCGGCAGGCGTTACTGAAGCCATTATCTCTGCGCTGTGCATACAACACGGATTCATTCCCGGCGGCTTGAACACCGAGCACATCGATCCGGCATTGAAGAGTATGTACCTGCTAAAAAACAAACAGCAAAAAGTAAATTTCGTGCTATCCAACTCATTCGGCTTTGGCGGCAACAACTGCAGTCTGGTTTTTGGCCACGGGATAAAGAGGAACAGCCGATGAAAATCTTTATTGAAGGCATAGGTATTGTTGGGCCCGGCCTGAGCAACTGGCCGACCAGCCAGCCGGTATTGGCGGGAACCGTTCCTTATGTTGGAGCAGCCATCGCCATTCCGCCCAACGATTTGCTGCCATCAGCCGAACGCCGCCGCACCGGCATTCCGGTCAAGCTCGCTTTGGCTGTCGGCTGCGAAGCCATTGCCCACTCGCATCGCAACGCATCCGAATTGCCCGCCGTGTTCGCTTCATCCGCCGGAGACGGAGACAATATGCATAACATTTTCGACATGCTTGCTCACAATGGCCGCGAAGTATCGCCGACACGTTTCCACAATTCAGTGCACAACGCGCCATCCGGCTACTGGTCGATCGCGACCAAGTCGATGGCGCCCACCACCAGTCTGGCCTGCTTCGATGCAAGTTTCGCCGCCGGGCTGATCGAAGCCGCCACACAGACACTGGCAGACGGAAAGGCCGTGGTGCTGATCGCCTATGATGCACCTTACCCGCAACCGCTGCATGCGGCACGGCCGATCAGTTCGACCTTTGGTGTTGCCATGGTACTGTACGGCAACAAGACGGATCGCAGCCTGGCTGAACTGGACATCAGCATCAGCCGCAAAAACAAATCCAGCACACCCATCACCAACTCTGAACTGGAAGCCATACGAGTCGGCACACCCGCCGCACGCAGCCTGCCGCTGCTGACCGCCTTGGCCGATTTGCGTCCTGAAATGATTTGTCTCGACTACATCGCCGACAACCAACTCGATGTCACCGTTCGCCCATGCTAGGCCGTTCAGAAATCCAGGCGCTGATCCCTCACTCGGGCGACATGTGCCTGTTGTCCGGTGTGACGCGATGGGACGCCACGCATATAGCATGCATTGCACAAAGCCATCGCAACGCGAGCAATCCGTTGGCGCATCAAGGCAAAGTATCCGCGTTGAGCGGCATCGAGTTTGCCGCACAGGCGATGGCCGTGCATGGCGGACTCACCGGCGCGGTCAGCAAGCGCCCGCGCGCCGGTCTGCTGGTGAGCGTGCGCGATGTGGAAACGCGGGTAAAATACCTCAGCGACTATGCAGAAGATTTACAGATCGAAGCGGAACAATTGATGGCCGGAGGCAATAGCGTGACGTATTCATTCCGCATCAGCGCGGGTGCGCAAGAGTTGTTGAGCGGACGAGCGATGGTCGTGCTGGACGCAGAGGAGACCGCATCTTGAAACGTGCATTGGTGACAGGCGGCAGCGGCGCCATCGGCTCGGCGATATGTCGCCAGCTCGCAAAAGACGGCTGCGAAGTGATCGTGCATGCCAACAGCAATCTGCAACACGCGCAACAGCTCTCCGCAGAGATCATCGCCAGCGGAGGCTCCGCACACCCGGCCGCCTTCGACATCACGGATGCAGCCGCGACAAAAACTGCGCTGGAAAAAATCCTCGCCGACGGTGCGGTCCAGATACTGGTGAACAACGCAGGCATACACGATGACGCAGTGATGCCCGGCATGCGTCCCGAACAATGGACGCGCGTGATCGACGTCTCGCTGAACGGATTCTTCAATGTCACGCAACCGCTGCTGATGGCTATGATAGGCAAACGCTGGGGACGCATCATCAACCTGTCTTCACTGGCGGCGGTGATGGGCAATCGCGGCCAAGTCAATTACGCCGCCGCAAAAGCCGGTCTGCATGGCGCCACCAAATCGCTGGCGCTCGAACTCGCCAGCCGGGGCATCACCGTCAACGCTGTCGCACCCGGCATCATCGTCTCGCCGATGATAGAAGCTGCTTTCCCCAAGGAGGTCATCAACAGCATGGTGCCGATGAAACGTGCCGGCACACCGGAAGAAGTCGCCGACCTGATCGCCTTTCTTGCTTCCGACCGCGCCGCTTATATCTCGGGGCAGATTATCTCGATCAACGGGGCGATGGCCTAATCAATTTTTTAGAAGCGCCCTTAGGGAATACTGAAAATTTTCCAAGTGTATAATCATCACAATAATCGGAGGGAATAAAAGATGGGACGAGCAATGGAACAGACGAAGATGGAAATGGAACAAGGCATGGCGAAAACCTCTTTCACAACCATGTCGCCCGATGTATTGGTGATAGGCGGAGGTCCGGCGGGATCTACAGTTGCAGCTTTACTCGCAGAGCGCGGGCACGATGTGGTCATGCTGGAAAAGGCGCATCACCCCCGCTTCCATATCGGCGAATCGCTGTTGCCGATGAATATGCCCCTGTTCGACCGGCTGGGTGTACGCAAAGAGATCGAAGCCATAGGCATCACCAAATATGGCGCAGAATTCGTGTCGCCCTGGCACGACCACACCAGCCACTTTTATTTTGCCGAGGCGATGGACAAATCGTTCCCTTATGCGGTGCATGTGCGCCGTTCGGAATTTGACGAGGTGCTGTTCCGCCATGCTGCCAAGCGTGGCGCCCGAACCTTTGAAGGTCATCGCGTCACATACGTGGATATGGACGCGGGCAAAGGCGGCGACGAGCACATCCTGGTAAAAGTTCAAAGCGAAGACGGCGATGAGATCGAATGGCGTCCGCGTTTCGTGATCGACGCCAGCGGGCGCGACACTGTGCTGTCCAACCAATTTGGCGCCAAACTTCGCAGCAAAGAACACGCCAGCGCCGCGCTGTTCGGGCACTTCACCAATGCGGTGCGGCAACCGGGCCGCAATGAAGGCAACATCTCGTTATTCTGGTTCGACCACGGCTGGTTCTGGTTCATCCCCCTGCTGGATGGCACGACTAGCGTGGGCGCAGTGGCCTCGCCCACCTATTTCAAACAGCGCAAGACCGATCCATCCACCTTCCTGATGGAAACGATCGCACTCGCGCCAAAATTGGCGGCGCGTTTAAAGGACGCAAACATGGTTGAACCGGCGACAGCCACCGGCAACTACGCCTACAACGCCGCATATTGCCGGGGCGACCGCTTTGTGATGATAGGCGATGCTTTCGCCTTCGTTGATCCGATGTTCTCTTCCGGCGTATTCCTCGCGATGAATAGCGCTTTCGAAGGCGCCACTGCGGTTGATCACTGGCTGCGTGGCGAAGACATGATGGCTGAAAAAGCTTTCCGGCGTTTTGAACGCGTCATGACACGCGGCCCGAAAATGTTCTCCTGGTTCATCTATCGCATCACCTCGCCAGCCATCCGCAAAATATTCATGCAGCCGAGAAATGTTTGGCGCATGCAGGAAGCAATGCTGTCGATTCTGGCTGGCGACCTGTTCCGCAATACGCCGGTCGGACCAAGGCTGATAGGATTCAAATTCATTTATTACACATCCTGCCTGACGATCTTGCCTGCCGCTTTCAAGATGTGGTTAAGACGACGCCGGAATATCCGTGAGGCGTTGAGGGATGAGAAAACGGCGGCGCTGTAGGTTACTGCAATTTGGCCTCAAAAGGCTGTTCTGGTAAGCAACTGATGCTCTGCGTCAACATTGCAGCAGGCCGCAGCATTTGGTACGAACCGCAGAAGTAGGCATTTTCACTTAAGCTAATTATGCTTTTCCCATTTTTTGGCGTTCACGCACTAATGCAGTAAATATTGATACGTCCATAAGCCACTCACGTTGATTATCCGTATACGTTTCGTGCAGGCTTCGAGGCAAAACAAGTTGCAAATCTTTCGCGCGCATTTCATCGGTCTGGTTTGT
>JANXXH010000137.1 GCA_025350705.1 Gallionella sp. | reverse complement strand
CAATGATGCCCGTTGCCAAAATTAAAGAAACACAAACGATGGGATGAAAACCGGACAATTCAATTGTTGAAATGAAACTCAAATTTGCTGCGTTTCAGGATAATGTGATTGGCGTTGGTGGAAGCCCGACAGGCTCCTAGGTAGGGGGTTTTGCAATTACCTCTTCAGTATAGCCAAAAAAAGGGGAGGCATGAGCCTCCCCTTTATAAGCAGAATCAACCTTATTTCAGGATGATCATTTCGCCTTTGCCCTTGGTTGCGCTAGCGTCCTTCTTGCTCACCAGAACCGAGATGGCGCCGCGCAGAGCCGCGTTCATGGAATGGTCAACGATAGCGATGCCGGCCACTTCCTTGTCTGCCGGAGTCACGAGGTCGACGGTAACAGCTTCAGCCACGGCTACGTTGTAGGTCTGGATACCGACCAGCTGGTTCTTCGGATTGCCGTTGATATACACGCGATCCCAGATGCTGGCGATGGGGTGCAATGCAACCGGCAGGTTGATGTTGGCGTTCACGAAGTAGATGCGCACGCGCTCGCCCGGCTTGGCTTCCAGAACATCATGGTCACCCTTGGGGTCATGCACCGGATCGTAGTGCAGAACCTTGCCGTTGATCAGCGAACCCTTCCAGGCGTTGGCGTCATTCAGCATTGCGCCGTAGTTCTCCACGTCCGGGAAGTATTGCTGCTGTACCAGCACGTATTCACGGTCGGCCTTGGGATAATTTTTCTTGTCCTTGGGTTCGACGATGATGATGCCATACATGCCGCGAGCGATGTGCTGCACCATCGGGCCTGCGCCACAGTGGTACATGAACACGCCGGGAACCTTGGCTTCGAATTTGAAATGCTTTTCTGTACCTGGCTTGACCGGTGCAAACTCATCCAGCACGTTGACTATCGCCGCATGGAAATCCATCGCGTGATCGTTCTTGTTTGTGGCCGGGTTGATCAGTGTGAAATCCACTGTGTCACCTTCATCCACTCGCACTGGTTTGCCTGGTACGGTGCCGTCGAACGTCCATGCTGCCATGGTGTCTGCGCCGCCAACCAAAGCGCCGTTGGTTTGGATGTCGACTTCCATCGCGGTCATGGTGACCTTGACGGTTTTTGCGAAAACCTGCTGTGCTGAACATAGCGCAGTTACCGCCATGACTGCAAGAGTTACTTTCTTGAATGTATGCATTTTCTGTCCCTCTCTAATAATTGTTAACTACGAACAACCTCTCCTCCATTTGTGCTGCCTCTTGCTGCTACTATCAGGTTCCGAATTTGCACTTGCACATCATGCGCAAGTGCTGAACCAGATCCTTGATCTCTTCATCGCTGAGTGTCCCCGCCCAGGGCGGCATCAGGACAGATTTGCTGATGGAAGACCCGCCCTCCTTGATGACTTTGAACAGCGTTTCGTCCGAGCGCCCGGACATCGATTTTGCGTCGGTGTGGTCGCGGGGCTGTACTGACATGTCGCGGATGTTGACGCCTTTGCCGTTGCCTTCCATGCCGTGGCACTGCACGCAGTAGGCTTTGTAATTGTCTGCGGCGGTTTCCTTGGCTTGAGCCTGCGACTGAATGGAGATGGCCAGCAAAATTATGAACAGGAATTTATTTGGCATTTGCGGACTCCTTGCCCAACACTTCGAAGTATTGAACAAATTTCTGGATGCTGCCGCTCGAGGCGCCCTTGTTCGGCATCCAGGTTTTGGGTTCCCATGCTTGCGGATTGCGGATGAAGCTCGCGATGAATTCGGGTTGCAAACGTTTGGCGACCGTATACAACTCGGGGCCGGACATGCCGCCGTATTCCGGTTCGATCAGGTGGCAGGCCATGCATCCCCAGAACTTGTCGAAATTCATCTCGCCCATCTGTTTGTCGATAGAGCCTGGTTCGATCTTCTCTTTGGCGATCAGGTCGTCGTGCGGCTTCAGCTTCATCAGTTCGGCGGCGACAGCTGCGGCATCAGCGTTGGAAATGGCAATGTGATCCTTGAGTGTGGCGGGATCGATCTCGTCGCTTTTCGCACCCGGCTTGATATGGTCGCCGTAATACATCCCGGCAGGACGGATGCGCGTTGGTTTTTGCAGCCACGACACCAGCCACTCCTGGCGGTACTTGTTGCCTGCATAAGAAAGGTCGGGACCTTTTTTCGCGAATGCTTTTTTCAAGGTCTGCGCGACCGGCCCGGTGATGTTGTGACAGGAAGCGCAATCCCTCTGGAGCATTCCATCAGCAAGTGAGTTGCCGGATACAGCCAACAATAAAACAAGAAAGTATCGTTTCATGTTTATTTCCGCCTTATGCCTTGTTCTACCAGCCTGCCCTGGAATGGCGCACTATTGAACATTCCGTATCCTTGTTTCAGAGATTCGCTATAAAAGAAATTGGGGTCGTACACCTTGTCCTTCCATGCATACCAGTCGTCCATCTTGACGTCTGCATATTCAAAGACGGTCATCGGGCCGCCCATCATCGCGCCGTTGTTGGTCATGTGCTTGTCGACGTGGTCGTGCATCACGAAAAAGCCGGGGTTGTTCATTTTGACGATCACGTCGAAGCGTTCGCCCGGGCCGACCGGAACGGTGTCCACATAATAGGGATGCTGGAGCGGATAGCCATCTTTGGCAACGATCAACATGTCGTGTCCGTGCATGTGCATCTGGTGGGTTTCGTCGCCCGCGCCGTAGAAGCGCATCCTCAGCACATCGCCCTTTTTGACCCTGATAGGCTGGGTGAACGGAAATGATTTTGCATTGACAGAGAAATAATCGGACACATCGGTGGGCATGCCGCCCTTGCCATAGGTGCCGGCATAAGCAGATTCCCAAGTGCTCATCATCAGGATGGCATCCTTGGTCACGCTCCTGTCCAGTTCGCTTGGTTTTTTGGGATCGACAATCAACGGCCCCCACATGCCGCGCGTCGCAACATGCTCCCAGACGTTGACATGGCAGTGATACCAGAGGCTGCCGGGACGGTCGGCCTTGAATTTGTAGGTAAAGGATTCGCCGGGCTTGATGTCGGATTGCTGGGAAACGCCCGGAACACCGTCCATGTGCCAGTTATTGATCTGATTGATGCCGTGCCAGTGTATGGAATGATTAAGCGTCGTGTTGTTGGTCACATGTACTGTCACATCGTCGCCTTCCATGACGTGGATCAGCGGCCCCGGCACTTGGCCGTTGAAAGCGAAAACTTTGTTGGAGAAACCCGGAGCCACGTCGATAGAGACTTCGTCTATGGTCAGGTTGAATTCGCGCTGTTCAGCCCAGCTCAGGCCGGGTAACAACGCTAACAGGCACAGAAAAAATATTTTGTGTATCGTGGCGGTGATGCTATTCATACCAGATTCTCCCTAAACTGATATCGAGAAATTTATGCATGTTGAGGAAATAAAAAACGCACCCACCAACATGCAGTAACCGTTAATACTTCATACTTTATTTTTATTTCTAACGGACTTAAAATGCCAAACCAGTTGAACATGTGTTAATAGTACATCTTTTTATATAAAGTGCAAAATAATTTGTTTGGGTCGCTGCAATAGCAGATTTAAGAGTCTCTGAGCATCCTTAACGCTGTAAACCAGCCTCGACTTCTTGCCGCTTGGCGGAACCTGCCAGTCGCTCTACCAAGGTCAGCGCGAAATCCATTGCCGTACCCGGCCCGCGCGAGGTGATGAGCTTGCCGTCCTCGACGACGGACGCGTGCTGGTGTTTCACCTTGGGGAACGGATTCAACGCGCCGGGAAAACTGGTGGCTTGTTTACCATCGAGCAATCCGGCGGAGGCGAGCACTGAAGGCGCGGCGCAGATCGCGGCAACATATTTTCCCTGCTGTTCTATTCGTTGCACCAGCTTCAACACGCGCGCGTCGGCCTTCAGATTGTTGGTGCCGGGCTGACCGCCGGGCAGGACGATCATGTCGAAATCGTTTTGCGAAATGGCATCGAGAGTTGTATCCGGCATCAGCACTACGCCGCGACTGCCGCGCAAAGCGCCGTCATTCAGCCCGGCAAAAGTGACGTTCACCCCGCCGCGCCGCAAAATATTCACGATCGTGATAGCCTCCAACTCCTCGCTGCCTTCAGCGAATAAAACCAAAGCAGTTTTCATGATTGCCTCCCTAAGAAGTATGCTTGAATGAGTGCGTTCTTGAGTTCTTGGTTTTGATCGAGATCGGCGATGCCCAATTCGTGCAAAGCAATTGGCTTCAGCAGGTCGGTCACTTTATGCTCCTGCCAGCAGGTCGCAAATCCATCGTAGTCAAAAGTCCCGCCATGTAAAAACATCGCAGCGATGCTCTGCGCATTATTAAATTCGATCTCCGTTTCCTGCATCACCTCGTACAAATAGGAATAGGTGTCGATCTTGTGGCCACGAGCCAATATTGCATGAAACGATGGCATTGAAAGGTCGTGCTCCATATTCTGATCCAGGTCGATACTCGAGGTCAGGGAGTGGGTCTCTCCTTTGAAAGAAAACTCGATATGGGCATCTATTGAATTATTCAATGAAATGTTATGCAATGAAGTGTTTTTCATAAACGTAGCGCTCGTGGAGTGATGTTATTGTACTCGCTTGAGTTGTCACGCTCTAGAAGGTGCTGACCATGCGCACACCCACTAATCCCGGTGCGATTTCAGGCAACAACACCACTTTGCCGGAGAGCAAAGATTTGTTGTGGGCCACCACGCTTTTTCCGGCCAGCGTGCCGATCAATGCGCCCATCAAAATATCCGAAGCGAAGTGGGCGTCGTGGTAACTGCGCGCCACGCCGACCATGCTGGCTACCGAGTAGGAGGCACAGGTCACCCAGGTTGCTTCATAGTGGTCAGCGATGACCGAGGCCAACGCGAAGGCCTCGGTGGTATGGCCGGACGGAAAGGATGAGTTCGATGAATAGTTTGTGCTGAACGGATGAAAATCCGCAATGCCGGTATTCTCGCGAGGGCGGGCACGACCCGCGATGAATTTGATTGTGGGTGTGATCATGCCGCTGGCGATGATGCTGGCGGTCAGGCCGTCTTGCGCGACCTGTGCGGCAGTTTCATTGCCAATTGCTCCGGCCAGATAAAATCCGCCTACGGTGAGTGCCGCATACTCTACGCCGAAGCGTTCCACCTGAAGCATGAAGCCGCTGTCGTTGGGAGCATGGCGGCGCATCTCGTCGCGGAGCGGCCGGTCGACAATCGCTGCGACACCGACGATGCCTATCGTGGTGAGCCCCAGATTCTTCCATTCCTGATCTTGCCAGCGGGTGGGTGCAGTGAGGACGAGCTTAACGTCATCTACCAGGATTTCTGGATAGGAGAGTTGAGGCATGTCATCTGCGTGAGCTGTGCCGTTAAGGCACAGCAGGAATACGCCCGCGCAGATCAGATGCCGACAGGTCGGGCGCATCTTGTGATAAAGCTTGGGTGATGAGGCTCGGGAGACGAGACTCAGGCGCGGAAATTCTGATACTGCAACGGGAAGTCGGTGATGGTTTTCTTGACGAACGCGATGGCGTCTTGCAGGTCGTCGCGGTTTTTTCCGGTTACGCGTACAGTGTCGCCCTGGATGCTGGCTTGCACCTTCAATTTGCTGTCCTTGATGTGCTTGACGATCTTCTTCGCCAGCTCGATCTCCACGCCGACCTTCACTTCGCAACCGCGCTTGACCTTATTGCCGCTGACCTTCTCGATCTTGTCGCTGATCTCCAGGCACTTGATGTCCACGCCGCGCTTGGTCAGTTTTGCATTCAGGATATCTTGCACCTGATCCAGCTGGAATTCGTTGTCGGCCCATACCGTGAGCTTGAGCTCGGCCTGTTCCACGCGCGCATCGGAACCTTTGAAGTCGAAGCGCGTGCCGACTTCCTTGTTGGTCTGCTCGATGGCGTTCTTAACTTCGGTTTTGTCTACTTCTGAAACGATGTCGAATGATGGCATTGCGGATATCCTTATTTGATTAACCACAACACGCCGCGCAGCGGCTTGTTGCGGTTGATACTTATCTTCAGGTTAGTATCAACCAAAACTGCAAACGTAATTGACCACTTCATTCGCCTCGAACTCGAAGCGGCTATTGGCGGCCACGGAGAACTGATCGCCCGCTGTGTAGGTCTTGAATGCTGGTTCTTCGCCGATCTTCACGCGGCAGGTACCGGAGGTGATCTCCATCAGCTCAGGCGTGCTGACGTTGAAGGTCAGCGTGCTGGGCAGAATCACGCCGACGGTCTTGCGTGTGCCATCGGGAAACAGCACCGAGTGCGACATACACTTACCGTCGAAAAAAACATTACCCTTTTTTACCACGCTGACATTATCGAATTGCGACATGTTATTTTTTCCTTTCGGTTGGTTCGTCGGCTTTGACGCCTTTTTGGTAAGTGACATAAATGTAAACCGGGATGCCGAGATCGCCGAGATGTTTCTCGATCAGCGGTTTGACCTCATCCCAGTCCAGTCCGGTCATGCCGCAAGCCAGACGCGGCAGGGCAAGGCTGGTTACTTTTTCCTTTTGCACGAAATCTCTCAGGGCATGCAATGAGTGATTCACGTGATTGAGTTTGGCATGTCCCGGTTTGCTGCCGACACCGTATGCGGCTTCCCGCGTAAACAAGTTGACGATGTAACGGCCATCGGCACTCATCCATGACCATACCCCGCCGGACTTGGGATGCTTGGTCTGGCAGTAGTGGCGGAAGTCCTTGTACATCGCGGGCATACGCTCGCGCAGTTGCAGGGCCAGGCCATGAAGAAAGTCATCGTTGGGCGCGACACTCTGCGCGATCGCTTTCGCACCGCTAAATAAGATATCTCCGCTCAGTTCGTGGATCACGCCATTCCTCCTTGCTGGTTACTTCTTTTTGTGCAGGTTCGCCGCGATGCGCAGACGCAACGCGTTCAGCTTGATGAAGCCCGCCGCATCCTTCTGATCGTAGGCGCCCTTGTCGTCCTCGAAGGTGGCAATGGTCGGGTCGAACAGCGAATCGGTCTTGGAGTCGCGCCCGACGACGATCACATTACCCTTGTACAGCTTGACGCGCACCCAGCCGTTCACGGTCTGCTGGGTATGGTCGATCAGGGTTTGCAGCGCGCGACGTTCCGGCGACCACCAGTAGCCGTTGTAGATCATCGAGGCGTAACGCGGCATCAGATCGTCCTTCAAGTGCGCGACCTCGCGATCCAGCGTGATCGACTCGATCGCGCGGTGCGCCTTGAGCATGATCGTTCCGCCGGGAGTTTCATAGCAGCCGCGCGACTTCATGCCGACGTAGCGGTTCTCCACCAGATCGAGGCGGCCTATGCCGTGCTTGCCGCCCAGTGCGTTCAGCTTTGCCAACACCTGCGCGGGTGACATCTTCTTGTCGTTCAGCGCGACGATGTCGCCGTTCTTGAATTCGATGTCGAGGTACTCGGCAGCATCCGGCGCTTTTTCCGGTGACACGGTCCAGCGCCACATGCTTTCTTCTGCTTCTGCTGCCGGGTCTTCCAGATGGCGGCCTTCAAAGGAGATGTGCAGCAGGTTCGCATCCATCGAGTAGGGCGATCCGCCCTTCTTGTGCTTCATGTCGATAGGTATGCCGGCCTTCTCGGCATAAGCCATCAGTTTCTCGCGCGACAGCAGATCCCATTCGCGCCACGGCGCGATGACCTTGATGTTAGGGTTCAGCGCGTAGGCACCCAACTCGAAACGCACCTGGTCGTTGCCCTTGCCGGTCGCGCCATGCGCGATGGCCTGCGCGCCGGTCTTGGCGGCGATCTCGATCAGACGCTTGGCGATCAGCGGGCGCGCGATCGATGTGCCGAGCAGATATTCGCCTTCATACACGGTGTTGGCGCGGAACATCGGGAACACGAAATCGCGCACGAATTCCTCGCGCATATCGTCGATGAAAATATTGTCCGGCTTGATGCCCATCTTCAGCGCCTTGGCGCGCGCCGGTTCCAGCTCCTCACCCTGACCGATGTCGGCGGTGAAGGTGACGACCTCGCATTTGTATGTGTCTTGCAGCCATTTCAGGATGACCGAAGTGTCGAGTCCTCCGGAATAGGCGAGGACGGCTTTTTTGATTTCGCTCATTTCAATTTATCTCATTTGTAGGGTGGATAAGCGTAGCGCATCCACCGTGTCGGCTCGAAAAGGTGGATGCGCTATGCTTATCCACCCTACATGTTTAGTTACTTATTTTACCCAGCAGCAGATATTCCAGCAGTGCTTTTTGCACATGCAACCTGTTCTCCGCCTCGTCCCACACCATGCTTTGCGGACCGTCCATCACGCCTGCTGAAACTTCCTCGCCGCGATGTGCGGGCAGGCAGTGCATGAACACTGCATCTTTCGAAGCGACGCGCATCATGTCTTCATCCACCTGCCAGTCGGCAAAATCTTTCATGCGTTCTTCGTTCTCGGCCTCAAAGCCCATGCTGGTCCACACGTCGGTGGTCACCAAGTCTGCGCCGCGTGCGGCATCCATCGGGTCCTTAAACTCTTCGTAATGATCCTCGCCGAACAATCCGGCGCGCTCTGGTTCGACTTCATAGCCGGGCGGAGTCGAGACATGCACGTTGAAGTCCAGTATCTCTGCGGCTTGCAGCCAGGTGTTGCACATATTGTTCGAGTCGCCTATCCACGCCACGGTCTTGCCTTTGATCGAGCCACGTTGCTCGATGTAGGTGTAGATGTCGGCCAGCACCTGGCAGGGATGGTATTCGTTGGTCAGGCCGTTGATCACCGGCACGCGCGAGTTCGCGGCGAAACGCTCGATGATGCTCTGCTCGAAGGTGCGGATCATCACGATGTCGCACATGCGCGATATCACTTGCCCGGCATCTTCCACCGGTTCGCCGCGCCCCAGTTGCGAATCGCGTGTATTGAGATAGATCGCCGCGCCGCCGAGTTGCTGCATGCCCGCTTCAAAGGATAAACGCGTGCGCGTGCTGGCCTTTTCGAAGATCATCACCAGCGTGCGGTCTTGTAGCGGCCAGTATTGCTGGTATTCCTTGAATTTCTTCTTGATGATGCGGGTACGCTCGAACAGATATTCAAGCTCTTCGCGGCTCAGGTCCTTGAACTGTAAAAAGTGTTTTACCGGCGCAGGCTGCTTTATTGACATGGGCTGGGCTGACATGGCTCGTCACCGATCAGGATTGCAAAAAATCTTTTATCAGTGGGCACAGGATATCCAGCAGTTGCTGTGCTTCGTCTTTAGTCATGACCAACGGCGGTAACAACCGGATCACGTTTTCGGCAGTGACATTGATCAGAAGGCCTTTGGCGAGCGCCAGCTTGACCAGATCGCCGCATGGCTTGTCGAGTTCGATGCCTATCATCAGTCCCTGGCCGCGAATCTCCTTGACGCCGTTCACGCCTTGCAAGGCGGTGGTGAATCCCTGCTGCATGAATTTTCCGAGCGTCTCGGCATGCGCCAACAATTTGTCCTGTTCCAGAATATTCAGCGTGGTCAGGCCCGCTGTGCACGCCAGCGGATTGCCGCCGAACGTCGAGCCATGATTGCCCGGCTGGAAAGTCCCTGCTGCCTTGCCGGCGGTGAGGCACGCGCCTACAGGCACACCAGAGCCCAAGCCCTTCGCGAGTGTCATCACGTCCGGCAGGATGCCGCTATGCTGATAGGCAAACCACTTGCCGGTGCGCCCGATGCCGCTTTGCACTTCGTCCAGCATCAGCAGCCAATTTTGTTCGTCGCAGATTTTCCGCAGTTGTTGCAGATATTCAATATCCAGTGTGCGTATGCCGCCTTCGCCCTGTATCGGTTCGACGAATACGGCAACTACACTGCTGTTGTGCTTGGCGACTTGACGGATCGCGTCCAGGTCGTTGTAAGGCACACGCACGAAGCCAGTGACCAGCGGCTCGAAACCGGCTTGCACCTTGCGGTTGCCGGTGGCGGAAAGCGTCGCCAGCGTGCGCCCGTGGAACGCTTTTTCCATCACGATGATGGCGGGGGCGTCGATACCCTGGTTGTGGCCGACCATGCGCGCCAGCTTGATCGCCGCTTCATTCGCTTCGCAGCCGGAGTTGCAGAAGAACACTTCCTGCATCCTGGTCAGGCCGCATAATTTGTCGGCGAGCAACTCCTGCCCATTCACCTGATACACGTTGGAGCAGTGGATCAGCTTGCCGATCTGCTCATTGAGCGCGGCTGTGAAACGCGGATGCGCGTGTCCCAGCGTGTTCACCGCGATGCCCGCCAGCCCATCCAGATAACGCTTGCCTTCGGTATCCCACAGCCAAGCGCCTTTACCGCGCACGAACGTGACGGGAAGCCGGGCATAAGTGTTCATTACATGCGACATATCCAACCTCTAATATCTGGCCTCTAAAATACAGACGGCGGACAAGCCGCCGTTAGCAAAAAGCAAGGGGCGTATATTGAGCCAAACAACCCCGTCTAGGCAAGGGAAACAATGCCTTTCCATAAAGAGAAAATCTCTAAACCGTCATTCCCGCGAAGGCGGGAATCCAGTCAATTCAACAATCCCCGCGTAGCGGGACAGCACA
Organism: Gallionella sp.; assembly: GCA_025350705.1. GTDB lineage: Bacteria > Pseudomonadota > Gammaproteobacteria > Burkholderiales > Gallionellaceae > Gallionella. The sequence continues at coordinate 7,359 of JANXXH010000137.1, read as the reverse complement.
ATCGGTTTTGTCTGCTATGCAGAGATGATTTAACTGCTGGATTCCCGCCTTCGCGGGAATGACGGATAAGGGTTTTCCAAAATTACTTCTTGCAAAGCAAACAAGCCGACATCCCTGTCGGCTTGTTTGCGGTGAATCAAAACGTCGTGGCTTTATGCCGGGGCGCTTACGCCATCGCTTTGATAGCCGCAGACAGACGGCTCTTGTGGCGAGCGGCCTTGTTCTTGTGAATGATCTTCTTGTCCGCAATGCTGTCCACAGCGCTCACGGAATTTTTGTATACAGCTTGAGCGGCGGTCTTGTCACCGGCTTCGATCGCCTTGATGACTTTCTTGACCGCAGTGCGCAATTCGGAGCGCAGACTGCTGTTATGGGCATTCTGTTTAACTGCCTGACGTGCACGCTTGCGGGCTTGTGCGCTATTTGCCATGAACTACTCCTAATAAATTCGGTAAGACTAAAGGGAAAACCCGGTACAACCGGTACGACGGAAAGGCGCGCATTCTAGTGACTTATGCCCATTTTTGCAAATCTTTTTACAGTCATGTTGTTCGGTCGGGCTGAACCGTCGCCAGTGTTATGATACGCGGCGTTTTAAATCCCATGCTTTGATGCCGTATGAACCTACTTAAATCACTGGCCACGATCAGCGGCTTGACCCTTGTTTCGCGCATTCTGGCCTTTGTGCGCGACGTGCTGATCGCGCGTGTATTCGGTGCGGGCATGGCGACCGATGCGTTCTTCGTCGCGTTCAAGCTGCCCAACCTGCTGCGCCGCCTGTTCGCCGAGGGCGCGTTCTCACAGGCGTTCGTGCCGATCTTCGGCGAATACAAGAACCGGCGCGGGCATGACGAGACCAAGCTGATGGTGGATCACGTCACGACGATGCTGGCGATCATCCTGTTCGTCGTGACGCTGATCGGCATCATCGCCGCGCCGATGCTGGTGTACATCAGCGCGCCGGGCTTCCTCAAGGATACCGCGAAGTTCGACCTTACCGTGCAACTGTTGCGCATCACGTCGCCGTATATTTTTTTCATCTCGCTGGTCGCGGTCGCGGCGGGCATACTCAACACCTACAACAAGTTCTGGGTGCCTGCTTTCGCACCCATTCTTCTCAACCTCTGCTTCATAGTCGGCGCGCTGTGGCTGGCGCCGTATTGCGATCCCCCTATCATTGCGCTGGCCTGGGCAGTGTTCGTCGCGGGCATCGTGCAACTGGCATTCCAAGTGCCTTTCTTGAAAAAGATCGGCATGCTGCCGACCATACGTTTCAGCCTGAAAGACGAGGGCATGTGGCGCGTCATCAGGCAGATGGGTCCGGCGGTGTTTGGCGTGTCGATTGCGCAGATCAGCCTGATCATCAACACCATCTTCGCGTCGTTCCTGGTGGCGGGCAGCGTGTCGTGGCTGTATTACGCGGATAGGTTGATGGAATTCCCCTCCGGGGTTTTAGGGGCGGCGCTCGGCGCGATCTTGCTGCCCTCGCTCTCCAAGTGCCATGCCGACAACAACACAGCGGAATATTCGAAGCTGCTGGACTGGGGCTTGCGCCTGACCATCATGCTGACGCTGCCCGCCGCGCTGGCGCTGGGCATGATCTCCGTGCCGTTGCTGGCCACGTTCTTCCAGCGCGGAGCGTTCGTCGCGCACGATGTGCTGATGACCAGTTCCGCGCTGGTCGGTTACAGCATCGGCTTGATCGGCATGATCCTGGTGAAGATCCTCGCGCCGGGTTTCTATGCGCGGCAGGACATCAGGACGCCGGTGAAGATCGGCATCGTGACCTTGCTGGCGACGCAGGCGATGAACGCGCTGTTCATCGGCTGGATACAACACGCCGGGCTGGCGTTGTCGATCGGCCTCGGCGCGTGCCTGAATTCCGCGATCCTGTTTTATTACCTGCGCAAACATGGCATCTACCAGCCCGAGCCGGGGTGGGCGAAGTTCTACGTCAAGGTGGGCATCGCGGTCGCGGCACTGGCGTTCACGCTGTGGTCCGGCATGGGCACGGAGCAAAGCTGGCTGGCCGGTTCGGGGTGGTCGCGCATCCTGCGTTTGTCTGCGCTGGTGGCGGGCGGTGTCGTTGTGTATTTCGCAGTGCTGGCTGCGCTGGGATTTCGACCCAGGGATTTTTCCAAGCGGGCGATACACTAGCCGCTCACTAATGGCGTTCTCAATGAAACGTATATTTTTCTTCACTGTGTTGTTCCTACTGACGCTGACCGCGATCACATCGTCGGCTGCCGAAGATGTGCCTGATATAAATACGGTGTTCATGCGATCCACGTTCAAGCTGGAAGGCAAGGCTACTGGACACAACACGTTCAACGTGGGAACGGTATTCATACTGGCCAAGCCCAGTGCCGCTGATCCGCGGAAGGCCTATTTCGTTTTGGTCACAGCCGGTCATGTGCTCAAGAATATGGTAGGAGACGAGGCGGTCCTATTCCTGCGAAGAAAAATCGGCGATTCGTACCAGAAGATACCTTTCCCGATCAAGATCAGAAAAAATGGCCGCCCAATCTGGACAGATCACCCAGAGGCGGATATTGCCGTGATGTATATCAAGCTTCCAGTTGAGGCTGATGTCATCCCGGTTGCCACTGCCCTTCTGGCAACGGATGAAATGCTGAAGCAGTTTGCGGTTCATCCGGGAGACCGGCTTTCTTGTCTCGGCTTCCCGCAAGGTATCGAGGCAAACGAGGCCGGTTTTCCTATCCTGCGCAGCGGCCAGATCGCCAGCTACCCACTCTTGCCAACCAAGAGCGTAAAGGCTTTTGTCTTCGACTTTAATGTGTTTGAAGGAAACAGCGGTGGCCCCGTCTACCTGAGCGACTCGAACCGGATTTACGGCGGCACCACGAATATGGGCACGGTTCAATTCCTCGTGGGCCTGGTCAGCGAGCAAGCGTCATTCAATCAAGAAATCAAGATGGGTAAAAAAAAGCTGACGCTTCCGCATCAACTCGGCCTGGCTATTGTGATTCATGCCGCCCTGATTCGCGAGGCGCTAGACCTCATGCCGCCACCCGAGGATGAATAGGTGCGCGGACAGCGAGCTAATTAAGGAAAATATATGCCGTTAAGCTGGAACGAAATCCGCAACCGCGCGCACGAATTCTCCAAACGCTGGGAAGGTGAAAGCTCGGAACGCGCCGAAGCGCAGAGTTTCTGGAACGAATTTTTCTCGGTGTTCGGCATCGAGCGCAAGCGCGTCGCGATATTTGAAAAGCAGGTGGAGATCACCCGCGCCGGACATAAGCTCAAGCACGGACGCATCGACGCATTCTGGAAAGGCGTGCTGCTGATCGAACACAAGAGTCTCGGTCAGGATTTGAGCCGCGCCTTTGCGCAGGCCGCCGATTATTTTGAAGGGCTGGCCGAGCGAGACCTGCCGCGCTACATACTGGTTTCCGATTTCGCGCGCTTCCGTCTTTACGATCTCGAAGAAAACACCGAGACCGAATTCAAACTCGCCGACCTGCACAAGCGCATCAAGCATTTCGCCTTCATCGCCGGTTACCGCACGCAAACCATCGCGCCGCAGAACCCGGTCAACATCAAGGCCGCCGAGCGCATGGGCAGGTTGCACGATGCACTCAAGGCGGCGGGTTACCAAGGCCATCCGCTCGAAGTGCTGCTGGTGCGGCTGCTGTTCTGCCTGTTCGCCGAAGACACCGGCATCTTCCAGCCCGCCAGCGCGTTCCGTGCGTGGATAGAAGAGCGCACCGCGCCAGATGGTTCCGATCTCGGGCCGCAGCTCGCGCAACTATTCCAGGTGCTCAACACGCCGGAAGACAAGCGCTCTAAAAATCTCGACGAACAGATCGCCGCGTTTCCCTATGTCAACGGCAAGCTGTTCGAGGAAACGCTGCGCATCGCCGATTTCGATGCCGCGATGCGCGAAGCGCTGCTCGACTGCTGCGCGCTCGATTGGAGCGCGATCTCGCCCGCGATCTTCGGCGCACTGTTCCAGAGCATCATGGACGCCAAGGCGCGGCGCAACATCGGCGCGCACTACACCAGCGAAGAAAATATTTTAAAGCTCATCCAGCCGCTGTTCCTCGACGACCTGCACGAAGAGTTCAAGCGCGTCAAAGGCAACAGGAACAGGCTGTTCGAGTTCCACAAGAAACTGCGCACGCTGACCTTTTTCGACCCCGCCTGCGGCTGCGGCAACTTCCTGGTGATCGCCTACCGCGAACTGCGCAAGTTGGAACTGGACGTGCTGCGCGCCGTGCACGAAGGTCCCGGCTCGCGCTTCCTCGACATCCACCAAGAGATCAGCGTGGATGTGGACCAGTTCTTCGGTATCGAGATCGAAGAGTTCCCGGCGCAGATCGCGCAGGTTGCGCTGTGGCTGATGGACCACCAGATGAACGTGCGCGTGTCGGAAGAATTCGGCATGTACTTTGCGCGCATCCCGCTCAAGACCTCACCGCACATCGTCAACGGCAACGCGCTCACACTGGACTGGAACGATGTGCTTCCGGCGGAGCGCGCGAGCTATGTGTTCGGCAATCCGCCGTTCGTGGGGGCAATGGTTATGCATGACTCGCAACGTGAAGACATGGCGCGAGTGTTTCATGATCTAAAAGGCTACGGCATTTTGGATTATGTGGCAGCTTGGTATCTGAAAGCGGCGCGCTATATGCAAGGCAGCAGTGTGCGCACTGCTTTCGTTTCCACCAACTCCATCACCCAAGGTGAACAGGTCGGCATCCTGTGGGGTGAGCTGCTGAACAAGTATCACATCAAGATTAACTTCGCCCACCGCACCTTCAAATGGAGCAATGAGGGGCGCGGCATGGCGGCGGTGCATTGCGTCATCATAGGCTTTGCACCGTTCGATGTGAACGACAAGCGCATCTGGGATTATGAGAAACTGGACTCGGATGCCCACGAACTCAAGGCACGCAACATCAATCCCTACTTGGTGGATGCGCCTGATACGTTGTTGACCAACCGAAGCAATCCGATTTGCAAAGTGCCCGCGATGCGCTTCGGCAGTATGCCTAGAGATGGAGGTAGTCTGATATTCACCGATGCGGAAGCCAAAGAGTTTCTGCGCATAGAACCAGCCGCAGAAAAGTGGTTGCGCCCTTACACGGGCGCTCAGGAATTCCTCAATGGTGATATGCGCTGGTGCCTCTGGCTGCTGGATGCACCTCCGAGTGAATTGCGCAATCTGCCACAAACGCTCGCACGTATTGATGCCGTGCGTAAATTCCGTTTGGAAAGCAAGGCATCTACCACACGTAAATTTGCTGAGACACCGACCTTGTTTTGTCAGATTGCTCAACCAGAAACAGACTACCTTCTGATTCCTCGTGTTTCATCCGAGCGCAGAAAATATATTCCCATTGGGTTTATGAATCAAACGGTCATTGCCAATGACCAAGTGCTGACCATTTCCGGCGCAACGCTTTTTCATTTTGGTGTGCTCTGCTCCGAGATGCACAATGCGTGGATGCGTTATACCTGCGGACGTTTGAAAAGCGACTTTCGTTATTCCAAAGACATCGTGTACAACAACTTCCCGTGGCCGGATGAACTAACAGACAAACAGCGCGCAGCCGTGGAAGCCGCCGCCCAAGCCGTGCTGGATGCCCGCGCACAATTCATGTTCCCCTCGACCGCAAGCGGGAGAGGGGTCGGGGGAGAGGGGGAGCGTGTGAGCGCAGCGCACTCAGCATCCCTCGCCGACCTCTACGACCCACTCACCATGCCGCCCGCACTGGTCAAAGCCCATCAAGCCCTAGACAGTGCCGTGAACGCCTGCTATCGCAAAGCCGCATTCAGCAACGATGCACAACGCGTGGAATTTTTATTCGAACGCTACCAGCAGCTCACCAGCCTGTTGCCGCCTGAGAAGAAAGCGGCAAAACGAAAAATGAAAACATGAGCTGCCCCGTTGGACCAGGCGTGGATAGTTCGTTATGCAGCCATCAGTTCGGCGCGCTTTACCTTCGGCGCACCCGCCTTGCGTGCTTGCCACAAGTCATAGGCGCTTTGTTCTGCCAGCCACAGACGGGCTTCGCCGCCGCGTTCCACACCCAGCCATGCTTCGATACGCAAGGCCATTTCAGGCGAGATAGCGGCACGGCCATTCAGCACGCGGGAAAGCGACACCCGCGCTACGCCCAATTGTTGCGCGGCCTCGGTCACAGACAGCCCCAGCGCGGGCAATACGTCGTCGCGCAGGGTAAGTCCGGGGTGCGGTGGGTTATGCATGTGTGCCATTTTGATTCTCCTTTTAGTGATAGTCCTGATAGTCAACCAGCACGGCATCCGTGCCATCAAATGCGAACGTCATGCGCCAGTTGCCGCTAACCCATACCGAAAAATGCCCCTTGAGTTCTCGCCCCTTCAGCGGATGCAAGCCCCAGCCCGGCAAGTTCATGCCTTGGGTGTTGGTCGTCTCGTTCAGGCGTCGCAGCATGGCGGCCAATCGCGGGGCATGGGCTGCCTGAATACCGGCCATGCTCGCTTTCTCGAAAAAGTTTTTCAGCCCTTTGTGCCGGAATGTCTTAATCATGGGTCACTGTATCGCGTAACGCATCACCTGTCAAGATGAGGTTTACAGGATTATGCTCAGGTTTCTGAAGAGCTTCTGTCGCTTGTGTCGTGCATCGCCTTGGCCACTACCGCGCGGGTCAACTGCGGGGAGAACAGTTCGATGAAGTCGTAAGTGTAGCCGCGCAGGTATTCGTTCTTGCGTATTGCGATGCGCGTGGTGCTGGGCTTGAACAGATGCGCCGCGTCCATCATGCGCAAGTGCTTGTCGCGTTCGGGGATAAAGGCCATTTTCGCCAGTATCCCTATCCCTAATCCCAATTCCACATAAGTCTTGATCACATCCGAGTCGATCGCCGTCAGTGCGGTGTTCGGCCGGATGTTCGCGGCATCGAACGCGGCACTGATCTTGCCGCGTCCGCTGAAGGCGAAGTCATAAGTGATGATCGGGTATTGCGCGATCTTTGCCAGTGTCAGTTTCTTCTCTTCGAGTAGCGGATGCCTGGGCGGCGCGATCACGCAATGATTCCATTCGTAGCAGGGCAGGGTGACGAGTTCGCCGTACAGAGTAAGGCTTTCGGTGGCGATGCCGATGTCGGCTTCGCCGCTCAATAGCATTTCGGCGATCTGCGTCGGGCTGCCCTGGTGCAGACCCAGCTTCACGCCGGGGTAGCGCTTGATGAATTGTTTGACCGTGGGCGGCAGGGCATAGCGCGCCTGCGTGTGCGTGGTGGCGATGGTCAGGTTGCCGCTATTCTGCGAGTGAAATTCCTCGGCGACGTGTTTGAGGTTGCCCGCATCGTGCAGCATGCGCTGGGCGATTTCAAGAACGGCTTTGCC
>JANXXH010000115.1 GCA_025350705.1 Gallionella sp. | reverse complement strand
AGTACAACGGCATTCCTAAAGAATCGTTCCCACTATTCCTCAAGGAATGTGAGTTCAGATTTAACTATGGAACGCCAAAACAACAACTGAAATTACTTAAGGAGTGGGCTGATATTTAGTGCTAATCTACTTCAGCCCCATTTATTATCCAAAGAAATTTCATAATCGAAGTAACGCTGCTCCCACTCACCATTGCCTATAGTCAGCCGCTCTATACCCTCCAACGTGGCGAACCACAGACAGTCGCATTGTTTGTCATAGCGTGACATTCCAACCACAGCACCAGTCGGATGCGGATTAGTCAGCATCTTGGGCGGCGCTTCCACATGATCCAGATCGTAGATCAACACTTGCCCTGCAACTTTGGAATACTCTTCCTGATACAAGGTCGCTATTACTAGCTGGCTGTCAATCAACTCCATGCCGGCAAGTTCTGCGCATTTTGGCAGGAAGCCCAGATACTCGCGCACCTCGCCGCTCTTCGGCAGGAATGAATACAAGTGCCCCTGGTTATACTCAGGATGATCATCCCCTTCGCCGCAATACCCCTTTGTGGCAAACCATACTCTTTCAGGAAGGTCGCAATACATAACTCCGGCTGAGATATTTTTGTTTTTGTAGCGTGAGAGCACTTTTTCAGGAACAGAACATTCTGTGCTGCGCGGAACAAATTTATCCTGCTTTTCAACCATGGTGTTGATGGGAGAACCTGTGGCATTGTCCCACTGGCCGTTGCGCAATCTAATCTGGGTGATGCCCGCATCAAAGATTACGTCATGTCCATCAAATCGAACCTTATCAAACTGGGGTAGCCAATCTGTCGGCGTCGGATCAGGTCCTGAATACGCTTCCTGCCACAACCCAAATAAGAGCATCGGAAGAAGAAACCAGCGCAGTATGGAAACAACGTGAAAAGATACTAAGCTTGATTTCATTTTCACCCTCTCACGTTGTTTACAAATATTTCGTGCTTTGTCTTAACTGCGCATTACAAATTGCATGAGGGCGATACTCCAGAAATCAAAGAGAGATCAAAGATCATTGAGGACGCGCTCTCGCGCCTTCTTTGCTTCTTCTTCTGTGATCAATCCTTTGCTCAGCAGATCCTTGATCTTGTCCAGCCGCTGCTCTATGGTTTCGCTGCTGCGGGGAACCTTGGACGATGCGGGATTCAGATCCCCGCAGTCGAGTTGCGCGCGCAACCCGGCACTGCCTATTTCCACGCTGACCGTTCTGGTGAAATCCGCGCATCCCGCTTTCTTGAGCGTCACCCTGCCGTACACAGATTCCTTTTCCCTGGGGTAGGTGTTCGGGAAGACATCCTTATGGTTGATATTAATGGGAGTCACGCCGATCTTTTCACCCATCACGTAAACTTCCGCGCCGGGTGGGGTGGATTCGATCTTGATGGGATTGTCTCCCGCAGATGGAAATAAATTGCTCGCACCGCCCGTTGACGAACAAGCTGTTACGAGCAGCATATTGAAAAGCGCGAGCGCCTTTCCCGAATGTTTCAAGAACATATTTCCTCCGATTCGCAAGGTGAATTTATTACCGGCCAGACTCTCAAGAACCCGATTTGAGTTTACAGGTATTTTTAACATGGCACTATTGGCAAGAAGCATCGGAATGCGATATCTATGCAATACGTGCCATCGCCAGCAAACCACTTGGTTTTATGAATCGTCCTTACTTGAACTTTTTGTTTTTGCTGTCCCGCTTGCCGATGCGCCAAACAAACACGGCGATCACCGCGGCAGTGGAAAAAGATATAAATTCCACCAGCCAGACTATCGCTTGAACATTCTCTCTCTCAGGCATGCCTATTTGTGCATTCGCACTGCCTGCCAGCAGCATCGTCCCGCTGACCGCAAGCAATGTAAAAATCAAAACTCTCATGGTTGTCTTCATGCCGGATTCTCCCTTCCACATTATTTTATAATTGCTTTGGTCTTGCGCTTTTTAGCCGATGCTTTGTGCTTTGTTCCTCCCGCTGCGGCATTGGCGGCGACTCGCTTAGCCACGTCGCCGCCGCTAGCGGCAGCAAAATCCAAAGCGATGGAGGGCGTAGCCCAAGGGCCGCTCACGCGGATCGGCACGGTGATCCCCCTCAACTCGGCCAGCTCTCCTGCGGTTTTCCGTTTCAGGGAAGGAGCAACCGTGGCAGCGAGGCGATAGCCGATGTTGCCGGAATCGAGGACAAGGTCGCCTTCACCTGCGACTCGAAGCGACGGCGTTCTCATGACAAAACTATTGCCGTGGCTGATGCCTTCCCTGAAATTGAACACGGCCTTTAAGTCGGAATAGCCGGTTCTTTCGCTGAACATTGCTTCATGAACACGCGCCTTGTTCCTGGTGCCCAAATCGTCCTTGCCTTCGAGCAGTGCCGCGCGCACATCCATACCCGCCAGCGAACCGCGCACCAGTGCGAGCGAGGCGCTGCCGTTCAATGTCTTGCGCAGTGCGCCTATGCTGCTGCCCTCTGCATAGACATCCAGAACAAGGTCGCCCTTGCCCGCGAGCTTGTCGGCGCCCGCCGTATCGGCAAGCAGCGCATTCATCTGAAAGCCTCTCAGCTTCTGCTTGAGCGTGATCTGTGGCGTGCCCTGCGCTGCCACGTTGAGGCTGCCTGTCAACATGCCGCCGTAAAGTCTGGCTGTCAGTGGCGTTATCGTGAGCGTGGATTGCTCGATCTTGATATCTGCCGCAAACTTGGTGGCATCGAACTTCGCCATCTTGATCTCGCCTGCATGCAGACTGCCGTGCAGATTCATATCCTTGATGCCGCCCAAATTAAGCCGTGTGGCATTGTTTTGATATCGCTTGATCCAGTCGGCTGCGATATAACGATCCAGAGGGAGGCGGTTAACATTAATGTTTAACGTGTAAGCGGGATGGCTGAAATCTTTAACCGCCATCGTACCGATGATCTTGCTGTCGTCGATTTTTGCCTTGAAATCGAGTTTCGCATTCTGCTCGGCAAAATCCGCGCGCACGCTGCCCGTCGCTGTTGCAGACAGCTCGCCTGCCAGCATCGGATGCTTCGCGGTAAGATTCATGGCAACAGCGCTGAGCGAAAATTTTGGCGCGGTCTCAAAATCTATACTGGCCGGGCTGGACAACTTGCCTTGCAGCGAGCGCCCTTCGGCCTTGAAATCGAAATCGGCATTGAGTTCCGCTGCGTTGAAGATATTTTTGGCGAACTCGAATGCCGGCATCTGCACCGCCGTACTCCACTTCTCTTCGAACTGCGACGAGGACGCATCAAGCGTCAGCAAGCTGCCGCTCAATACGCCCTTGGCGAATTGCAGCTTGGGAACACCAAACCTGGCCTTGATGCTGCGCTGCCCGTAACTGCCCGTTCCCGAAACGAGAAGATTTTCGGCCAGCAGCAAATCTTGCCCCGGAGAATTGTCCGCGCGATGACTGTCCACAGTCCCTTTGAATTTCAGATCAAGATTACTGAACCCGACGGCGACGCCTTTCAGCGACCCCTCGATGTCGGCGATCTCATAACGTCCCGCCTTGCGATCGTAAAATAAATGGCTTTTCAATTCAACCCTGGCGTTACTGTGCAACTTTTCGGAATTGAGCTGGAAACTCGCGTTCAGGTTGCCCGGCACCGTATCCGCGATCTTGCCGGTTTCGATCTGCACATCCTGAAACGAGATACGCTGCCACTTCATCTCATCCTGCCAATTGATAGTTGAATGAGTGATGCGCATACCGTCGATATCGAACGTCACCGGCGACACGGTTTCGTCGCGGATCAGCAGGTCATCGTAATTGGTGGTGCCATCCTTGTAGCGGATCAGATTGGCGCGCGCGCCGTCTGTCTCGACATGATCGAACACCAGCTTCCTGCGCAACAGCGGCAGCCAGGCGATAGACAGCCGCGCATTATTGACGGAAGCGAATTCGCGCGCGCTGTTGCGCTGGCGCAGCAACATCTTCCCCGAGTCCAGTCCCAGGCGGGGGAAAAAAGTCACCTTGATATCACCCGTCAACACGAGATCCCGTTGGGTGTGTTCCTTCACGTACTGGACGATCTCGGCCTTGAAGTTGTTCGCATCGAACGAAAAGATGAACACACCGATCGCGATCGGAAGGATCATCAGAACGATCAGCACCCCGCCTATCGCATAGCGGTAATGCTCCTTGGCAAGCGACTCCGCAAAGGGCAATCTGAACGGCCCGAAAACTGAAATCATCAGGCCAACGACGCCATACAACCCGAGCAAAGCTTTCTTTACTGCTTTCATTCGTCGTTCCTTACGGATTTAGCTGCAAATAAAGTGCAGATTGTAACCTTGCTGCGCGTTGCATGGGGGCTCAGTTGAATGCTCCCGGTAAAATCATTTTCTGCTTCACTCTTTTACAAACACCGCAATCGACTCCACATGCGAAGTATGGGGGAACATGTTCATCACCCCCGCTGCTTGCAGCTTATATCCGTGAGTGTGCACCAGCACTTGCGCATCGCGCGCCAGCGTGGCGGGATTGCAGCTCACGTACACGATGCGGCGCGGGGCGTTTGCGCCGCCTCCATTACCGTCACCCAGCGACTTGACCAGCTCCATCGCGCCATCGCGCGGCGGGTCGATCAAAAGTTTGTCGAAACGCCCCAGTGCCGCATAACTTTCTTCCGTCATCTCGAACAGATTCATCGCTGCATATTTGGCGTTATCCGCCAAGCCGTTATAAGCGGCATTTTGTTTGGCGCGCGCCACCAACGCATCGCTGCCTTCGATGCCCAGCACTTGCGCGCCGCAGCGCGCGATCGGCAGCGTGAAGTTGCCCAGGCCGCAGAAAAAATCGGCGATGCGTTCGCCCGGTTGCGGAGCTAGCAGTCGGATCGCGCGGCTGATCATCACACGATTCAGCGCGCTGTTCACCTGGGTGAATTCGCTCGGGGCGAACGGCATCGTGATGCCGAATTCCGGCAGGCTGTAACTGAGTGCAGGAGCATCCAGCGGATGGAACGGAACGATGGTGTCATACCCCTTGGATTGCAGCCAGAATTGGATCTGGTGCTGATCGGCAAAGGCGCGCAGCGCGGCTTCATCTTCACTGCTGGGTGGATCCATCACGCGCAGCACCAGCGCATCGACACGCTCGCCGACCGCCACCTCGATCTGCGGCAAGCGGTCGCGTATCGACAAGCCACTGACCAAGTCCGCCAACAACGGCAGCAGCCTGGCGATCTTGGGCACCAGGATTTCGCAATTCTGCATATCGGCGACGAAGCTGCTGCGCTTCTCGTGGAAGCCTACCAGCGTCTTGCCTTTCTTGATGACATGCTTGACCGAAAAACGCGCGCGCTCGCGATAGCCCCAGGCCTGCCCGTAGATCGGTCGCAGTATGGTTTCCGCCTTGACCTTGCCGATGTGCCACAGGCTGTCTTCGAGGATGCGCTGCTTCACCGCGACTTGCGCTCTCGCGTCCAGATGCTGCATCGAGCAGCCACCGCACACACCGAAGTGAGAACACTTGGGCTGCACGCGCATAGCCGATGACTTGTGTATCTGCGTGGCTTGCGCCAGCTCGAACGACGGCTTCTTGCGATACGAGCTGTAGCTGACCGTTTCGCCGGTCAGCGCACCTTCGATGAAGATCACCTTGCCTTCGATGCGCGCAACACCGCGGCCTTCCTGGTCGAGTGATTCGATGGTTACCCGATTTTCAGTGGCCATTATTCAAATCTATTGTCGTAGGGGCACGATTCATCGTGCCATTTTTTGAAGTGGGAAACAAATCAGGGCGCGATGAATCGCGCCCCTACAATAATTCAACACGATTAGACGTTCGACTCTGGCCAGGCAGCCAGAAATTCCTTCCAATGCGGCTGATCAAGCTTACTTAATTCCGCGCGCACCAGCTCGCACTCCTTCTGGTAGCGCGCGCGCGTCAACATGCCGCGCATCATCTGGAAGCGCGCGAACACCAGATAAGTATTCGCAACATCAGTCTCGCAATAATTGCGGATCTCGTCCAGCTTGCCCTGCTGGTACGCCTCCCATACCTTGCTGCCGTCCATGCCCAGCTTGCCGGGGAAGCCGATCAGCTTGGCGAGTTCGTCCAGCGGCGCGTTGGCGCGGCCGGTATACATCGCCAGCAAGTCCATCAGATCGAGATGGCGCGAATGGTAGCGGCTGATGTAATTGTTCCACTTGAAGTCCTTGTCGTCCTCGCCTTGATCCCAATAGCGCGCGCACTGCACGCCGTGGATCAGTCCGCGATAATGCAGCACCGGCAGGTCGAAACCTCCGCCGTTCCACGACACCAGTTGCGGGGTGTATTTTTCAACGCCGTCGTAGAAACGCTGGATGATGCTGCCCTCGTCCTCATCCAGCCCGCCCAGTGACCACACTTTAAAAGTATCGCCTTCGCGCAGCGCGCAGGAGATCGCCACGACGCGCTGCAAATGATGCGGCAGAAAATCGCTGCCGGTCTTCTGGCGGCGCAATTGAAAAGCCATCTCCGCGACTTCCGCATCGCTGACGCGCGCATCCAGCTCGTGCAGGGTGCGCAGCCCGGCGATGTCAGGGATGGTTTCGATATCAAAGACGAGTGTAGGATTCATGGCAAAGTTCGGCCGGGTATTTTTCCAGATGCGGATTGTTGCACAAACGGAATGGCAGTGCGGCCGGCTAACCGATATTGTCTTCTTTAAATCTCAGCTGGATGTCCTCAACCTCGGCACGGCAATTCATCAAAGCTTCCACGCAATCCTTGTCAAACTTGCTGCCCACCATGGACTTCAAATAGACAAACGCCCTCTCGTTGCTCCATGCTTCTTTGTATGGGCGAACGCTGGTCAGCGCATCGAACACATCGGCGACCGCAACGATTTTTGCCTCGATGGGAATTTCCTCGTCGGTCAGCCCGTTATATCCGCTGCCGTTGATCGCCTCATGATGATAGCGCGCAATATTGCGCAAGATTTCCGCGTGGGGAAATTCATCCAGGCCAAGATTTTTTAACATCATGTCTATGATGTCACCGCCTTTCGTGGCGTGGGTCTTCATGGTGTCGAATTCCGCTTTGGTCAACTTGCCCGGCTTGAGCAAAATGCTGTCGGATATGCCGATCTTGCCTATGTCATGCAGCGGCGAGAACAGGAATATATGCTCCACAAGCTCGTCGTTAAGCCGATATTTTTTTGCCACTTCTTTGGCGATCAAGCGTGCGAAGTTGGACATCCGGTCAAGATGCGCCCCCGTTTCGAGATCGCGGTGCAATGTCATATTCGCGGCCGTTTTTACGATTGCGTAAAGGCTGCGCGTCGTCGACATATCATGAATGACCAGCAGCGATACCAGGTGCCCCACCATATCCAGATAATGCAGGGTCGTCTCGTCGAAAACATTTTTTTGATGGGAATTGAAGAACAAGAATCCGAAAAACTCCCCATTCATGAACATCGGCATGGTGTAGCTCGATTTGTATTTCAAGCTGGCGATGCGGCGCGTGTGTTCTGTCCGAGCCTTGCTGAATATATTCAGATCATTTACCACGCGCGGACGACCCACTGTCAGGATCTCCTGCATCGAAGACGAGTCAGCCAGCTTGGCGGAATATAGGGTCAAAGGATTCTCACTGTCACTGCTATGCAAAAACGTCTTCAACAAATCAGTTTTCGGGTCATAAATTGCCACTGAGATCCGGTCGATGAAATCAAAGCGGTCTTTCAACAAACCATGGACATACTCGATTTTTTTCGGTAACGGTAATTTGCCGTTCAAGGCGGCGAGAACATCCTGATGTTCGAACATATATGTAGGTGCAGTCTCTGATGAACCAGGATTACAGTTTATCCATTTTGTGCGGCAGGTCAACGGGTTCATGCTTCCCCTTACCGCTCAAAACAAATCCATCTGCCTATGCCGCGCAGGCGGTTTGAAAAGACTCGTGTCCAGAGGACTATCCTC
Organism: Gallionella sp.; assembly: GCA_025350705.1. GTDB lineage: Bacteria > Pseudomonadota > Gammaproteobacteria > Burkholderiales > Gallionellaceae > Gallionella. The sequence goes on along the minus strand of JANXXH010000115.1, from coordinate 17,835 downwards.
AAGGTTAAAACCCAGCCGCTCGCAGGTCATGCTGAAGCGCTGTTCCAGCAGGTCGGCAAACAGGCCGTTGCCGCGAAAGCGGCTGCCGAACTCCGGATCGTTCTCGCGCCCTCCGCGCATCTCGCGCAAGCGACTCATCACATGCTCCGCCTTCAGCGGGTAATGCACCCCGAGCCAATCCTTGAACAAGTCCTTCAGCTCGTAAGGCAGGCGCAGCAAGGTGTAACCCGCGCTGCGCGCGCCATGTTCGTGCGCGGCTTGCAAAACATGCTCCAGCTCGGCATCGGTGAGGAACGGAATCACCGGCGCGACCATCACCCCACACGGCACGCCCGCCTCGTTGAGTCGCTGTATGGCTTGCAGCCTGCGTCGCGGCGAGGAAGCGCGCGGCTCCATGTTGCGCGCCAGTGGAACATCTAATGTGGTGACCGAGATATACACCTGCACCAGATCGTCGCTCGCCAACTGCGTGAGCACATCGAGATCGCGCTCGACCAGCGCGGACTTGGTGACGATGGAAACCGGATGCTTGTACTCAGCCAGCACTTCCAGTATCTGCCGCGTGATCTTCCATTCGCGCTCGATAGGCTGGTAGGGATCGGTGTTGGAACCGAGCGCGATTGGCGAACACAGGTAGGAAGGCTTCGCCAACTCCGCGCGCAACAGCTTCGCCGCATCCGGCTTGGCAAACAGCCTGGTCTCGAAATCCAGACCCGGCGAAAGATTGAGGTAGGCGTGCGAAGGCCGCGCGTAGCAATAGATGCAGCCATGCTCGCAACCGCGATACGCATTCAGCGACAGCGAGAACGGCAAGTCCGGCGAATCGTTGCGCTGGATCACGCTCTTCGCCGAATCTACCGTCACCGTCGTTCTGAACGGCGGCAGCTCTTCGTCCGCCATGCTCCAGCCATCGTCGACCCGCTCGCGCACCACGTTCTCGAAGCGCCCCTCGATCTGCAACGTCGCACCGCAGCCTTTTGTTACTTCATGCTTCACTTAATCTCACCCACAAAGAACGTTCGTTCTGCTCGAACTATATGACGCAGAAGGAGGCAATGTCAAACTGAAAGTGTTGCACCTGTTTCAGGGAGTGTTTAGAGTGAACCCATACGCCACAAAGGTGCTTTTACAGGCGCGTTTTAGGGTACCCGCTTTACGTTAGTTTTCAGGGAACAATCAGTGGAATTTAAAACGCGAATTGCCGGTGTTACATACCACAATGAAGACGGTACAGATCGCCAATCGCTGCTGAAAAGCTGCCGTGCTGGCGAACGTGTCGAGCTATGCCGCGAACCCGACAATCCATACGATAAATTCGCAATCTCTGTAACAAATACCGAAGGGCAAATACTCGGTTACATCCCCGCTGGAGATAGTAGGCTCGCTGACCATATTGACCGCGGAGGCGAAATAAGAGCTACTGTTTTCAAAGTTACAGGTGGCCCGCACTTTTTTCAGAGACTACTTGGCCTATCTGTAAGGCCATATGGGTGTGTCCTACAGATTGTGAAGGGCGATTTCAATTGGAAAGCAGTGACACCATGGATGGATACTAATCGCAAGATAGACAACCTCATTAAGGCGGCGCACATGGCAGAAAAAAGTTCGCCACTTGCCGCAATAGCACAGTACCGTGATGCAATAGAACAAATCATGGCAATGGATGCGATGGGAACCAAAGCTAGTGCTTGGAGGACTGCCAAGTACCCCATTGATAGACTTTCGCTAACGCTGGATAAACAAGGGCAAAAAAAAGAGGCGCTAACAGAAATAACTCGTTGGAGAGCGTACCGCGATGTCGTCGGGATAAGCGACGCAGAACAAGATACTGTCAATAAGCGAGCGGCGCGCTTGGCAAAAGCAACTGAAAGCTAGCTTGAACGTAAGCCACCTCATATGGGAGATTCGTTATGGTTCACAGTCTTAGAAAAGGTCGTACTAGCGTTTACTTTCAACATAATCACACAGGCCATAGCATCGGTGCCGAGAACTACGAATCTGAGGTTGTCGATGGGAAAGCAATCTTGCGCTTTTCTTTGCGCCCAGTAGATGGCAATCAACGATTCGACGAAGAGTACCTACACACTCATGAGCTCATTTCTGTCGATGTTGACGACTCCACAGTTATTGACGGCCTGCGAAAATATCTTAAATCCCAGAGGCAGGAACTCATATCTTGGGAACTGCAAATCCTGTCTCGTGGCAAAAAGCTCAGCTTTGCCGTCGAGCCGCAGTTAATGGAGCATGGTGCCCGTCAGATACTCAGGCTGTGCGTGTTGGTCGCAGGTGGCTAACCCATCGAAAATAATTGAGGGCGAGGCTCGAATACCCTTTTGTAATGCGCTCTTCGCACCGCCCCGTTCCCCTGTGCGCCGCCTCGATCAGTTGCAAGCAGGCGGAGGTTTAGGCGAGCACTGTTCGAGTCCCGCAGTGGGGCGCGGGGTGTGCGCCCCGCCAGGTCGAGTTGCGCAGCCCCGCTTGCTTGCGGCTGATCGAGGGTACCCCGCAGGGGCGGCAAACCGGGGGCGATTTCTTTTGGTTACTTTTCTTGGCAAGACAAGAAAAGTGACTTGCTGCCGGTCTACCACCGGCGATGTTGCTTTAATGCATCGAATAAACCATCCGGCGGGTTACGCTGCGCTAACCCGCCCTACACTTCTCTCAACACTCCATCCGAAAACACCAACGCACAGCGTACTGTCTTGCCCTCATACACTGTTTGCATCGCGGTGCAGTATTCCAGCATCTGCGCGCGATAGCGTGCGGCATCTTCACTGTCGCCCAGCTTGTAATCCAGCACCCATACTTCACCATCAAATTCCACCAGCCGGTCGATGCGTTTCAATTCGCCTGATGCATTGACGTAGGGCATTTCGTTGCAGGCGCTGCGGTATTGCTGAGCATCGAAGAAGCGGTCGAGTTGCGGCGAGGTGAGCAGGTGTTGGGCTTGTTGCCAGAGTAAGTCGATTTCGGCGGAGGGAATGGCGAGGCGTTGTTGGAGTTCTCGCCCCCTCTCCCCCAGCCCCTCTCCCGCGATGGGGAGAGGGGAGTAGTCGGTGAGGTGTTGCAGCAGCGCGTGCAGCCAGATGCCGCGCTGTTGTTGTGCGGTGTTGCGCGCGGCGCGTTTTCCGGTAGGGATAATTGCAGGGAGAGCAACTACACCTCTGTCGTCATTCCCGCGCAGGCGGGAATCCAGTGATTCAACATCTCCGCGCAGCGGACGACATAAAGGATTTGTCTCGCTGCGCGAGGTTTGTTCCACCATCTGGATTCCCGCCTGAGCGGGAATGATGGGCTGGCTGATTACTGCCGCAATACGGTCATACCACGACGGCGATTTTTTCTTTTCCTCTTTGTCCTCGCCCTTGCTGTTACCGCTGACGATCAGCGCCTGTTGCGCGCGGGTCATCGCGACGTAGAGCAGGTTCATCTCTTCGCGCGCTTGTTGTGCGGCGTCTTGCTCGAACAGCGACGCGCGTTTTTTGCCACGCGAGGCCTGGTCGGCATACAGCGAAAAATGCATCGGCCTCTGCTCATGCGTAGGCCAGTCGAGCAGTACGTCGTTGCCTTCCTTGTTCTTCTTCTCCGCGTTCGCATCCAACAGCCAGACGATGGGGGCTTCCAGCCCTTTGGCTTCGTGCACGGTGTAAATGCGCACCGCGTCGCCCGCCACGCCGAGCTTGCCTTCGTCCGGCGCGTCGTCGCGGCTGTCGCGCAATTCGCGCAGCTCTTGCAGGAAGCGCGGCAGGCTGGGGTAGCGCCCGGAATCCACGCTCAGTGCGATCTCCATGAAGGCGTGCAGGTTGGCGGTGACTTTGGCGCGCATCTCGGACGGCAACACCGCAGAGTAACGCGCAAGCACGTCGCCCTCGAAATAGATGCGGTCGAGCAGGTCGTGCACCGGGAGTTTGTCGGCGAGGGCGAGCCAGCGTTGCAGGAGTTCGGTGGCATGTTGCAAGGCGGGGGATGGAGACTCCAAATTTTGCAAACGAGACCACCAAGCTCCCCTCTCCCCTTGAGGGAGAGGGGCTGGGGGAGAGGGGAGCGCACCTTGAGTTTCACCCTCTCCCCAGCCCTCTCCCGTCATGAGAGAGGGAGTAGATTGTTGTGCCAAGCGCATCAGATCATCATTGCTGCATGCGAAGATCGGCGTGCGCAGCACTTGCGCCAGCGCGAGATCGGCAAAGGGTGTGATGAGGAACATCAGCAGCGCTTGCACATCTTCAGCTTCCAGCGTATCCAGCAGGCCACCGCGCCGCGAGCTGAGGAAAGGGATGTGGCGCGCGCGCAAGGCTTCTTCATATGTCGCAAGATGGGTGCGGCTGCGCACCAGTACCATGATGTCGCCGTAGCGCGTGCGGCGTTCGTTGCCATCTTCACATATGTTCCATTCGCGGGTGATTGTTTGCAGTATGTCGGCGAACTGTACGGCTTCTTTCTGGCGCGCACCTTCTTCGGCTTCATCTCTCGGCGTAGTCAGGGGATCGCGCAAGACAAGCGGAGCATTCTCTTCCTGCTCTACCTTATTTTGCTCAGCAACCGCCAGTGGCAGTACCGCCACATGGCCCGGCAAGCCTGTGTGCTCAGCGGTATGCGGCTCGAAATCCACGAAGCCTTCGGGATGATCGGCGAACACGGCATTGACCGCATCCAGCACGGCAGGTGCATTGCGCCAGGTGTGGTTGTTGCGCAGCTCGTGAGCGGCGAAATGTTCTTTCAGATATTCGCGTGCCACGCAGAACAGGCGCGCATCTGCACGACGGAAGCGGTAGATGGACTGCTTGGGGTCGCCGACGATGAACACCGTGGGTTGCGAGTCCACCGCCACTGCCGCATCGAACCATGCGCGCAAGGTCTGCCATTGCAGCGGGTTGGTGTCCTGGAACTCGTCCAGCAACACATGGCGGTAGCGGCTGTCGAGTTTGTACTGCATGGTCTCGGCGTGCTCGCTCTGTTGCAACAGGCGGCACAGTTGCCATTCCAGATCGGAGAAATCCATCTGCTGCTTTTGCGCCTTGAGTGCCTGGTAACGTTCGAGGAATGCGACGCCGCAATGCAGCACCGCTTCGTTCAGCCGATACGCCTGCTGCTCGGCAAGTGTGTCGCGCACTTCTTGCAGACTGGCGAATAACGCATCGCGTGTAAGAAGGTAGGCCCCCGTATCCTGTTTCTTGGTTGGCTTGAAACTGCGCGGCTCGTCAGCTTGGGTGAACAACAGCGGTTGCATCGCGGCAAAACGTTTGTCCTCCGCGCTGTCCGTCCATGCGCGCTCCAGCTCGATTGCTTTGGATTTTTGAACGTCAGTGCCGTTGCTGGCAAGCTGGCGCACAAAAGCGAGCAACACTTCTTCGCTGTTGCCGCACATACCCCAGTCGACGACCGGGTCGAAATCCATGTCCACTTCAAGATCGGTGTGCAAGTTATCCAGCGCGAAAGTCAGCGCATCAGATTGCCCTTGCGTATATGCCCACCACTCCGCACGCTTGCCGATAAAATTGAACAGCAGCTTGCGTGTATTGAACAAGCCGCATTCACCGAACAGCCATTGCATGTATTGCGCTTCAACTCCATCCGGCTGCTTGCGCATCTGCTCCAGCAATTCTTCCCACGCCTCTTCCTGTTCGCTGCCCGCGCGTTCCAGCAACGACATGCCCTGCATCACATCGGCATTCAGCGGCGCGCGCTGCATCACTTGCATGAACCAGCCGTGAAAGGTGCTGATGGTGATGCCGGGTTGCGCCAGCAACACGTTGCTGTATAGGCTGCGCGCGCGTTGCAGTAGCGCGTCGCTCAAGTTTTCGATGCCGCGTTCGGCGAAGAAATGGCGCACGAAAGCATCGTCTTTCATCGCCAGATCGCGCAACCAAAGTTGCAAGCGCGCCTGCATCTCCTGCGCGGCCTTGCGCGTGAAAGTGATGGCGAGTATCTGCGAAGGCTGTGCGCCGTCCAGCAGCAGGCGCACGATGCGCGACACCAGCAGCCAGGTCTTGCCGCTGCCCGCGCAGGCTTCGACGACGATGCTGCGTCTGGGGTCGAGGGCGAGGTGGTTAGTCATTCGCCCCCCTCTCCCCAACCCTCTCCCGCAAGGGGAGAGGGAGTAACATCCACTCCCCCTTGCGGCAGACGCCCCGCACTTCGCAATACGCGCACACCTCATCGATGCCGTTCGCGGGCAGTCCTGCCCCGCCACGTATTGCACCCATCACGTTCACCAACCTCTCGGCATTGAGCTGCGCCAGTTGCGGAACATCGTCTTTGGGCGCAACCAACTTCACCTTGCCATTCTCGATGCTGACGAATGCTGCATTCGCTGCCTCATGCGCATAGGAGTAGCACGCCAGCTGCACATCTTCGCCAGGCTCGATCAATTTGTTGCGCAGCACTTGGTCACTTTGCGTCTTGTAATCCAGTACACGCTTCTCTTCTCCATTCACATCCAGCCGGTCGATACGTCCGCGCAGGCGCACATTTTCCAGCTCCCAATCGAATGCACTCTCGGACTCGGCATAACTCCAGCCATCAGCCTCGTTCTTGATCTGCCATTCGATATAAGCAGGCAACGATTTAAACCAGCGCGCCAGCCAGGCGCGCGCGGCGAAATCCTGCGCCAGCAGATCGGCGAACACTTGCTCGCTGATCTCACGCAAGGCAGGCTCAAGCTCATCAACTGCATGTTCGCTCACCAATGGATAGCGCTCATGAAAGCGATGCAAGATGTCATGCACGCGCTCGCCGTAATCGCGCTTCTCGATGTCCTCGCGCACTTCATCCAACTCGTTCAAGCGCAGGATGTGCCGTGCATAGAATTGGTAAGGACAGGCGACCAGCGAGTTGTATGCGCTGATGGAGACACTCACGGGCACGATCTCTTGCGCCACTCCTGGCGCTGGCTGCTCGGATTGCGGCAGTCTGACTGTGTGCGCTTCTTCCGCCGCAAGGTAGGAGTGCAACTCATGTTCAGAAAGGTCGTCGCCATGCGCCATCTCATGTTCGTCGCGCAGCATCTGCAAGAACGGACTCAACAGCCGCGCTTCACCGTCCCGCTCTTTCTGCCAGGTGACCAGCACACAATCGTTCAGCGTCAGCAGCGCCAGCAGGTCGTCGCGCTGGCGTGCGGCGTGCGTGCTGCGCGTGGGCAGATTCAACGCGGAGCGCACCGCATCGTTGAACCAGCGCCCGCCATCCGCCACGCTGGGCAGGTGATCTGCATCGCATCCCAGCAGCAACACCGCATCGAAGGCGCGCCAGCGCGTCGCCGCGAGATGCGTGAAGCGCACCGGACTGTCGATGCTGTTATCGAGGTAATTCTGCGTGTCCAGTTGTTGCGCCAGCCAGCGCCGCCATTCGGTGTAACGGTATTGCCCCTGGTCGCTGGCCAATTCCTGTTGCCACACTTCCAGCGCGCGCAACAGTTGCTGGCCTGCATCGTCCTGTTGCAGCCCTGTGTCTATACCCAGCACCTTCAGGCTCTCGTGCAACGCATCCAGCCATGCAGCCAATGTTTTTTTCTTGCCTTGTTCCAACAAAGCAGAAGCTTGGCGCAAACGCGCCAACGGCTGATGCAACACCACTTCGTGTTCGACGAGAGTTGAAAATTTTTCCAGCCCGGCGACCACGCCCTGCTTGCGCAGTAGCTGTTCTAGTTGGTACACCGCTGCCTTGCGCTCGCTGGCGGGGATGTCGGCAAAGATGTATGGCGACTTGAGCAGGTCGAGCAGATCATGGTGATAGAAATCGCTTTGCAATGCGGTGAGCCAGCGATCCAGCACGGTGCTCACCGATAGCGTGGCGAAGGTCCAGCCGGTCTCGTCCGCCACCAGCACCTCGGCGCGTTCCAGCAAGGCGCGCGTACGGCGCGCGGCCACACGGTCTTGCGCGACGATGGCGATGTTGCGCTTGCCTGCTTGTAACCAGAGGCGCACTTGCATCGCGGCGGCGCGCGCTTCCTGCTCCAGGCTGGTGGCGGCGAAGAAACGCGGAGCACCGCTTTGCATCTCCATCTTGCGAAGGTCAAACACCTCCACCGACGCACGCTCTTCATACTCATCCAGAAAACGCTGCTCCAGCGCATTCCAGTCTGAGGTGCGCAACACATACAACGGTTGCTGCGCCTGTGCCGCTAATTTCGCCAGACGTTGCTGGTAGGCGCGCGCCGCATCCAGATCCTCGCCTGCCTGCATCGCATACCACAGCTCGAACACCAGTCGCGCTTCCAGTTGCAGCGTGTCGTTCTGCCGCGCCTGATAGGCTTGCTGCACGGCGGCGGCAAATGCTTCGGCATCATCCGGCAATGCCGTGAGTGCATGCGTCAGTTCATCGAATAACTTGAGCAGTTCCTGCGTCATACCCCACAGGTCGGCGTTCTCAAACCATTGCTGCTTGCGCAGATGCTGATACAGCAGCGCGCTGCGCTGGCTATCCGTGTTGATGGGTGCGTCGAGCACAATGCTCTGCGCCGAGTCGCTGAGCGTGACCATTTGCGGCAACAACAGCGTGGATTTGGATGCTGCGCCCAGCGCCTGCGCCAGCGGCTGAACAACATGGTTGTTGGGCAACAGGATGGTTACCCCGCGCAGATCGGGCGGTACTTGCCGCGCAAGGATGCGGCGCGCAACAGTGTCAAAAAAAACAGCGGACGCTGTTTGCGTACCGCTGTTTTTTTGCTGTTCCATGATTTGAAATTACCCTGCTTAACGGCAGGGCGTTGAAAAACGTAGCGAGAGGCGATCAGGCAAGGCGGAAATCGACGAGAAAGCGGAATTTACACAAAGTCTATCGCTTCGCGACCCCGCATTTTGAGACGGTTTCCAACGCAGCATCATCGCCTCGCAGTAGTTTTGCAATGTCCTGTCAGCGCTCCAGAAACTTCAATTTCTCTTTGATGTCTTTCCACTCATCGGCATCGGCAGGTGCATCTTTTTTCTCGACAATAGGTTTCCATATCTTGGACAGATCTGCATTCAAAGCGATGAAATGGTGCTGATCCTTCGGCAGATCATCTTCGGCATAGATAGCCTCTACCGGGCATTCCGCAACGCACAGGGTGCAATCGATACACTCATCAGGATCGATCACCAGGCAATTCGGGCCCTCGCGGAAGCAATCCACCGGGCACACGTCCACACAGTCGGTGTATTTACATTTGATGCACGGTTCGGAAACAATGTAGGTCATGTGGGTACTCCAGTCATTCAACAATTTGGTATTTTAACAGAGCCCCAGAAAATTAAATAACGCGAAATAATTAATGGAAAAATAAATTCACTTCACAGAAAAGCCGTTTTTGGTTAGGATGTCACCTGAAATCCGGCGACACCCTCTAAACAATCCCCAGCCGGTCGCATTTTGCATTCCAAAAAGCAACCTTCATACTAGCGAGAACGAACCATGAGCGAACATATACATTACGTTTCAGATGCCACTTTTGAGGCCGAAGTCGTTCAGGCGCCGCTGCCGGTGCTGGTGGATTACTGGGCTGAGTGGTGCGGCCCCTGCCGCATGATCGCGCCTATCCTGGAAGAGATCTCCAAGGAATATGCCGGCAGACTCACCATCGCCAAACTGAATGTGGACGAAAACCAGCAAACCCCTGCTAAATTCGGCATTCGCGGCATCCCGACCCTGATGTTGTTCAAAAACGGCGACATCGCCGCCACCAAAGTCGGCGCCTTGTCAAAATCCCAATTAACAGCTTTTATTGACAGCCACATCTAAAGCGTTTACTGTCATACCCGCATCGCCTCTCCAGCTTCGCCCCCTGCCAGTTAAAAAAATAACCGGGCAACTAAAAACATAATAGCGAACACGCTCCAGGCCATGCGGGTGGACTTCTACCACCCCGACTCAACCTGATTCATTTCATAATCCCATTTAACATTCTCTCGTTTAACACCCGTTTACCCACCCTTCTTTCAATCACCACACTCGCATACCTATGCATTTATCCGACCTGAAAACCAAACACGTCACTGAACTCGTTGAATTGGCTGCGGCCAATGAAATAGAAAACGCCAACCGAATGCGCAAGCAGGATGTGATGTTCGCGTTGTTGAAAAGCCATGCCAAAAAAGGCGAAAGCATCTTTGGCGACGGCACGCTGGAAATCCTGCCGGACGGATTCGGCTTCTTGCGATCACCCGACACTTCATACCTGGCCGGCCCGGATGATATCTATGTGAGTCCCAGCCAGATTCGCCGTTTCAACCTGCACACCGGAGATACGATCGAAGGCGAGATACGCACCCCCAAAGACGGCGAACGTTACGTTGCCTTGGTGAAAGTTGACAAGGTCAACGGCGAACCGCCCGAGAATGCAAAGAACAAGATCCTGTTTGAAAACCTCACCCCGTTATTTCCCACCGTACCGCTGATCCTTGAGCGCGACATCAAGGCCGAAGAAAACATCACCGGACGCATCATCGACATCGTTGCGCCGATCGGCAAAGGCCAGCGCGGCCTGCTGGTAGCCTCGCCGAAATCCGGCAAGACCGTGATGCTGCAACACATCGCGCATTCGATCTCGTCGAACAGCCCCGATGCAATCCTGATCGTGCTGCTGATAGACGAACGTCCCGAGGAAGTCACCGAGATGAGCCGCACCGTACGCGGCGAAGTGGTCGCGTCCACGTTCGACGAACCGGCCAGCCGCCATGTGCAAGTCGCCGAAATGGTGCTGGAAAAAGCCAAACGCCTGGTCGAACACAAAAAGGATGTGGTGATCCTGCTCGATTCCATCACCCGCTTGGCGCGCGCTTACAACACCGTGGTGCCGTCTTCAGGCAAAGTATTGACCGGCGGCGTAGACGCCAATGCACTACACCGACCCAAACGCTTCTTCGGCGCGGCGCGCAACATCGAGGAAGGCGGCAGCCTGACCATCATCGCCACTGCGCTGGTCGATACCGGCTCAAGGATGGACGATGTGATCTACGAAGAATTCAAGGGCACCGGCAACATGGAAATCCATCTGGATCGCCGCATGGCCGAAAAGCGCATCTACCCGGCAATCAACGTGAACCGCTCCGGCACGCGCAAGGAAGAACTGCTGATCAAGCAGGACATCCTGCAAAGGATCTGGCTGCTGCGCAAGCTGCTCTACCCGATGGACGAACTGGAAGCGATGGAATTCCTGCTCGATAAAATCAAGGCGACCAAGAACAACGCGGAGTTCTTTGATTCGATGCGGCGCTAAGAAACCGCCAATCAGGCAAATAATGCATAAGCCGATACTTGAATCGATACTGACCTGCCCGCACTGCGGACACCAAAACATCGAGCAAATGCCTGAAGACGCGTGCCAATACTTCTACGAGTGCACGTCGTGCAAACAGTTGCTGAAACCCAAAAATGGGGACTGTTGTGTATTCTGCTCATACGGCAGCATTCCGTGCCCGCCAATCCAACTGAAGCAGAGATGCTGCGACACTGGCTAACAGCCAGAACTATTCCTGGCGGCTTGCGACCAACCCCCACTCGGCAACACCATCGCGAAGGTGGATGGCCTCATATCCTTCCCGCTTAAGAAGCTCGACCGCATCTGCCGCCATCAGGCAATATGGGCCGCGGCAGTAAGCGACTATCGAGCGGTCTTTGGGCAATTCTGCCAGTCGCTGGCGCAACTCGTTCAGCGGTATCGACCTCGCGAAAGGCAAGTGTGCCGCCAAATATTCTTCCGTCGGCCTCACATCCAGCACCACCACTTCGCCCTTGCGGGCGGCCTTCATCAGGCTGGCACGGTCGCTGGGCACCAGATCATCCGGCCGGGCGGCGATTTTTTGCAGCGCCATTTGCAATTCGATCAGACGCTCTTCGGCCAGCGTATGGATTTGCACCCATAGCTCGGCCACCGATTTATCGGCGAGACGGTAGCAGATATTCTTGCCCTGCCGTTCGGTTGCCACCAGATGCGCCGTGCGCAACTCGCGCAAATGCGCGCTCGCCAGCTTCACGCTGATCGCAGCCTCGCGCGCCAGTATCTCCACAGTTTTCTCACCCTGGCATAGCAATTCGATCAGCTCCAGCCGCTTCGGGCTGGAGAACACCTTGCCGATCCGCGCCACTTGCTCATACAGCAGGTCTTTGGTCTTGCGTGCGCCTTTCATGCCTTCAATCCATTAAATGTTGGAATATACAAAGCGAACTATAAACGATATTGACATAAACATGCAATAGGAGTTATATTCAATCTAGCGATTATTAGATTGATAACAAACTTAGGGGGCTGCCATGAAAACACTATTCATTCTCAATGACGCGCCATACGGCAGCGAACGCACTTACAACGGCCTGCGCCTGGCCGGGGCGATTGCCAAGCAGGAAGGTAATGAAGTGCGGGTATTTCTGATCGGTGATGGTGCTTCATCCGCGCATCGCAACCAGAAAGTACCACAAGGTTTCTACAGCATCGAAGTGATGCTCGGCAGCGTGACTCGGCACAGCGGCAAGGTGGGTATCTGCGGCACGTGCATGGATGCGCGCGGCTTGGCCGACGGCGATCTCGCCGAGGGTACCCAACGCAGCACACTGGCAGAGCTTGCCCAGTGGACTGCATGGTCTGACAAGACGCTGGTGTTCTGATCATGGGACGCACTGTCATTGTATTGGGCGCCGGTCTCGGCGGGCTGGTCGCCGCAGAGAAGCTCAGGAAACTGTTGCCGGACTCCGACCGCGTGATCGCGGTGGATCGCACCGAGCGGCATTTCTTTCCGCCATCGCTGTTATGGCTGATGGTCGGCGAACGCAAACCTGAGGACTTCACCCGCTCCCTTGACCGGCTGGCGAATCGTGGCGTGGAGTTACGCCGTGGCAACGTTACCCGTATCGATCCGGCGCGCAAGGAAGTCGAGATCGACGGCCAGCCGCTCACCGCCGATGCCCTGGTGATCGCGCTGGGCGCCGACTATGCGCCCGAGACTATCCCCGGTCTGGCGGCGGGACTGAACATCTACACGCTGGAAGGCGCCAGTGCCATCCATAATGCCCTCACCCGTTTCGAGGGTGGGCGCATCGTCATTCTCACTGCAGCACCGATGTACAAGTGCCCGGCGGCTCCCTACGAGGCAACACTGCTGGTGGATGCCTTTCTGCGCAAGCACGGTCTGCGCGACAAGGCGACCATCGAGTTCTTCGCCGCCGAACCCCGTCCGATGTTCGTGGCCGGTCCCGAGGTGGGTGCCGCAGTGCGTGGCATGGTCGAGGCGCAGGGTATCGCCTACCATCCCGAGCATCAGGTCAAGGAGATCGATCCGGCGCAGCGCCGGATCACCTTCGCCAACGGCGCCACCGCCGAATACGGCCTGCTGTTCTATGTCCCGCCGCATCGGGCGCCGGCAGTGGTGCGCGAAGCGGGGCTCACCAACGAGGGAGGCTGGATTCCGGTGGATAGACACACGCTGCAAACGCAGTTCGACGGCGTCTACGCCATCGGCGACATCACCTCTATTCCGCTGAAGATGGGCCGCCCGCTGCCCAAGGCCGGTGTCTTCGCCCACGCTCAGGCCGAGGTGGTGGCGAACAACATCGCCCATACCTGGACCGGCCGGGGTACGCCGCGAAAATTCGCCGGCGATGGTATGTGTTTCATCGAAACCGGCAACGCACGCGCCGGCATCGGCAAGGGCAATTTCTACGCCGAACCGACGCCGCAAATAGAGATGCGCGGGCCGAACCTGTTCTGGCATATAGGCAAAATATTGTATGAGAAGTACTGGCTGTATCGGCACTTCTGACTATAGAGATACGCAACAACGAAAAGGAGGTCATCATGTTTTTCAAACAACTGGCAGCAAAGGAATCCACCCTGTCTTATTTCTTCGGCTGCGGCGGCAAAGGCAAAGGCGTGGCGGTGGATGTGGTCGCGGGTGACGAGGCTTGGTTTATTGAAGAGACCAAAAAAGCGGGCGTGATCATCAATTATGTCATCGATACCCACGTTCATGCGGATCACTATTCGGGCGGCAGAAAACTCGCGCAGATGGCTGGCGCACCATATTGTCTTCATGAGTCGGATAAGGGTCTCGTCAAGTTCGAGTTCGAACCCATGCGCGATGGACAGTTGCTCGACATCGGAAACGTCGAGGTCAAGGTGCTGCACACGCCGGGTCACACGAATGACAGTATTTGTCTGTTGGTGTCCGACAAGCGCCGCACCGAGGCGCCCTGGTTCGTGATCACCGGTGACACGCTGTTTGTCGGCGCGGCCGGGCGTCCCGATCTCGCAGGCAAGGAGCGCGAAATGGCTGCCGTGTTGTACGACAGCATCCAAAACAAACTGCTGTCTCTGTCCAACGAAGTCGAAATTTTCCCCGGCCATCAGGCGGGCAGCGTCTGCGGTGCGGGATTATCGGGCAAGCCTTCTTCCACCATCGGCTTTGAGAAACGCTGGAATCCGGGACTGAAGATGGACAAGGCTGCCTTCATCGAGTCGTTGGTCAGTGACATTCCGCCGCGCCCGGCGGAGATGGACAAGATCGTCGCGGCGAACATAGCCGCATGACGATGACACACGGCGATCTCCTTCATGGCATTCGGGTAAATCTCGACCAGTTCTTGCATCAACTGTTGCAAGTCCTGCTGGTGGGTTTCACCATAGGCATGATGCGTACCGTCGTACCTGCGCTCGCCGAGTCCGAATTCGGTGTTCCGAAAAATTCCTTCATGCTGCTCACCGCCTTCGTCGTCGCGTTCGGCTTCGTCAAGGGCACGCTCAATTTCGTCGCAGGAAGATTATCCGAACGCATCGGCAGAAAAAAAGTTTTGCTGCTGGGCTGGCTGGTAGCGATACCGATCCCGCTGCTGGTCTATTTCGCGCCGTCGTGGAGCTGGATCGTGGCCGCCACCGTGTTGCTCGGTATCAATCAGGGACTGACGTGGTCAATGACGCAAACATCCAAACTCGACATCACCCGCTCCGACCAGCGCGGCCTGACCATAGGCCTGAACGAATTCTCCGGTTACGTCGGGCTGGCGCTAGCGGGCATCATCACCGCCTATCTGGCAACGACGCTGGGCGCACGCACCGGGCTGCTGACGTTCGGTATGACTACGATATTGCTGGCGCTCTTGCTTACGTTGTTGTGGGTGAAAGACACCCTGCCCTGGGCCAAAGCCGAAGCGGCCAAACACAAAGCGGGACTCGTTACCTCTGCAAAGCCGCGCTATCCCACCAACATTTCCGCGCACCCGACCACGGGTGAGATATTCACCCTGATGACTTGGCGCGACCGCCGCATGGCCGCGATCTGCCAGGCCGGGTTGGTGGAAAAATTCGTCGATGCGCTGATCTGGGTGTTCTATCCGGTGTTCCTCTACCAGCGCGGCGTGAGCCTGCCCAACATCGGCTGGATCGTCGGCGTGTATGGTTTCGTTTGGGGCGGCTCGCAATTTTTCACCGGCAAGCTCTCAGACCATATCGGACGCCACAAGCCGAACGTATTGGGCATGTGGATCTGCGGCACAGGCGTGGCGATGATGTTGCTCAGGGAAGGCATCGCATGGTGGTCGCTATCCGCCGCCATATCCGGCTTCGGTATGGCGCTACTCTATCCAAATCTGTCCGCAGCCGTAGCCGACATCGCGCATCCCAACTGGCGCGGCTCGGCCATAGGCATCTATCGCTTCTGGCGCGACCTGGGCTACGGCATCGGGGCGTTCGGCCTGGGTATCGCCGCACATTTCAGCGGCTCGGTGGAGGCAGCATTCTGGTTCGTGTCGATCTCGATGCTGCTGTCCGGCATCATCCTCTGGCTGTTCGGCGAGGAAACACATCCACGGATTAATCCTGAGCCGCTTGTAGCATCCCTCTCATAATCCGGCACCGGCACAAGATTAGGAACTGACAGGCAGGGTTATTCTTTCAAAAAAGGATTTTGACGGGCGCGGAAATTTATGTATAATCCGCGCCTTCGCAAAAAATCGCTCCAAAATCACAATAGTTATCGAGGTTGTTATGTACGCAGTCATTAAAACCGGTGGTAAGCAATATCGCGTTACCAAAGGTGAAACTTTAAAAATTGAAATCCTCCCCGGCGACGTGGGCAGTGCCATCGTGCTGGACAAGGTGCTGATGGTGGCCGATGGCGACAAGCTGTCCGTAGGCAAGCCTATGCTGCTCGGTGCTACCGTTAAAGCAACGATTGTTGCGCATGGTCGCGGCGACAAGGTACGCATCTTCAAGATGCGCCGTCGTAAGCACTACCAAAAGAATCAAGGTCATCGTCAAAACTACACTGAAATCCGCATCGACGGCATCTCGGCTTAATTCTGGGCATAAATTCCGGGCATAATAAATCTGTAAGGAGCAACTAGCATGGCATCAAAAAAAGGCGGCGGCAGTACCAGTAACGGACGCGACTCACACTCGAAACGACTGGGCGTAAAAAGCTATGGCGGCGAGTTGATAAGCGCAGGCAGTATCATCGTGCGCCAGCGCGGCACTGAATTCCACGCTGGCGACAACGTCGGCATGGGCAAAGATCACACGCTATTTGCCAAGATCACCGGCAAGGTCGTATTCGCCATCATGGGCGCGCAACAACGTAGGACAGTTTCCATCGTAGCTGCTTAACAGCGCACTCGTTGGAACAAACCAGCCCTATCGCAAGGTAGGGCTTTTTTATTTTTGATGTGCACAAAATGAAATTCATAGACGAATCCAAAATCGAAGTCATCGCGGGCAAAGGCGGCAACGGCATCGCCAGCTTTCGCCGTGAAAAATACATCGAGAATGGCGGCCCCGACGGCGGCGATGGCGGACACGGCGGCAGCGTGTACGCGCAGGCGGACCGCAACATCAATACGCTGGTGGACTATCGCTTTGCCCGGATACACCGCGCCAAGAACGGCGAGTCGGGACGCGGCTCGGATTGCTACGGCAAAGGCGCGGACGACATCGTGCTGCGCATGCCGGTCGGCACGGTGATCACCGACATCGCCAGCGGCGAAGTCATCGCCGACCTCGCGCATGAGGGCGAAAAAGTTTTGCTCGCCCAGGGCGGCATAGGCGGCCTGGGCAATATTCATTTCAAATCCAGCACCAACCGCGCACCGCGCCAATGCACCGTCGGTACGGAAGGCGAGACACGCGAGTTGCAACTGGAATTGAAAGTGCTTGCCGATGTCGGCCTGCTCGGCATGCCGAACGCAGGCAAGTCCACATTCATCCGTTCTGTTTCTGCAGCCAAGCCCAAAGTGGCCGATTATCCGTTCACCACCTTGCATCCGAATCTGGGCGTGGTGCGCGTATCAAACGAAAAAAGCTTTGTCATCGCCGACATCCCAGGACTGATTGAAGGCGCGGCGGAAGGCGCCGGGCTGGGACACCAGTTCCTGCGCCACCTCGCGCGCACCCGCGTGTTGCTGCATCTGGTGGATATCGCGCCGATGTATGAGGGTATCGATCCGGTACATGAGGCGAACGCGATACTCAACGAACTGAAGAAATACGATCAGTCGCTGTATGAAAAACCGCGCTGGCTGCTGCTGAACAAAGTCGACCTGCTGCAAGACCGTGAAGAAAAAGTTGCCACCTTTCTGAAGGAGTTCACCGACTTCGACCGTTACTTCGTCATCTCGGCGATCAACGGCGAAGGCTGCAAGGAGCTGACCTATGCGATCATGGATCACTTGCTGGCAATGAACGAACAGGAACGAGAAGCTGCTGCGGCCAGCGCGCAAGAAACTGACGTGGACATAATTTAAGGGGCTGAAGTAGATTAGCACTAAATATCAGCCCACTCCTTAAGTAATTTCAGTTGTTGTTTTGGCGTTCCATAGTTAAATCTGAACTCACATTCCTTGAGGAATAGTGGGAACGATTCTTTAGGAATGCCGTTGTAC
>JANXXH010000103.1 GCA_025350705.1 Gallionella sp. | reverse complement strand
ATTACTTTACATATTCGCGCCGGAGAAACTATTGCCCTGGTCGGCGCATCGGGTGGTGGCAAGACTACGATGGCCAATTTGGTACCGCGCTTCTACACCCCGACAGGTGGCGCTATTCTGTTGGATGGGCATAACATTACCAACCTTACGCTGGCCAGCCTGCGTGCCAACATCGCGCTGGTCAGCCAGGAAGTGGTATTGTTCAACGACACGGTCGCCACTAACATCGCCTATGGGCAAATGCGCGAAGTACCCGAAGCCGAGATCATCGCTGCCGCCAAAGCCGCACATGCCTTGGAATTCATCCGTGAATGGCCACAAGGGTTGGATACTTTGGTCGGTGAACGCGGTATCAAACTCTCAGGGGGGCAACGTCAACGTATTGCGATTGCACGAGCTATTCTGAAGGATGCCCCGATTCTTATCCTTGATGAAGCCACCTCGGCGCTGGACAGCGAATCAGAACGTCACGTGCAAGCCGCGCTGGAAACCTTGATGCAAGGCCGCACCACCTTAGTCATCGCGCATCGCTTGTCCACGATAGAAAAAGCGGATCGCATCGTCGTACTGCAGAAAGGCGAGATAGCCGAAATTGGCACACATCGCGAGCTATTGGCAAAAGACGGCGTATATGCACGCCTGCATCAGATTCAATTTGCAAAGTCTGGTGATGAGCAAAGCGGAGTAGCGCATGTAACGGGCATGCCCTAAGATAAATTAGCCTCGCTCGCCATTCACCTATTTTTCGCGCAATATATATCCAACTGTTGCATGAATGAAGCAGCCCTGTGAAAGGTAGTGTGCTTATGAAACACCTCTCTTTGAGCGATCATGGCTCTTTCCTCCCCGACTTTTGGATTTCTGATAATCGCTTCGAAATATTCTGAATACTGCCTGGGCGTTTCTGCGACAAACAATGCATCCTTGCTGAATTCACTATCCAGAAGCTTGGGATGATCGATGACTTGGGGAACGCCGCACGCAGCCAGTTGGTATGTGCGTTCATTGACTTCGCAGGCCCATTCGATCTGTTCTGGCAAATGCACGTTCAGTCCGACTTTGGCGCGGGCATAGATGTATTTGTCCCTGTCTCGGTTAAATTTGAAATGGGGTGCATGTTTCCAACCGGGCCCGTCGATGAATCCATAGTTTCGTTTGACTATGTCTTTCATAAATATCGCATGTTCTCTTTTCTTAGACGCGATCAATACAAAATCAATATCCCTAACAAACCCGGCTACAGGGTAATAATGCAAGATATTTGCACCAAATGGAAGATACAATATTTTATACCCGGCATCGAAAAACGGTCTGTATTCTTCTCGATTACTGACATACGCTTCGTCGCGAAAGCTGTAAAAAAAATCGATCCCATGCTTTTTTGCCCATGTTAATCGATGACCAAGCGGTGTGTTACCGTACTCGGCCAAGGAAGCTGTCAGGCCTATCTTCAGTTGACACGCATTTCTGTATTTTCTTATCGCTTCCCAATCGATTCGCTCGAGGTAGCTGTCATGATCGCTTGACAGCAACACGTTCGGATTGAACTTATCGATCGCTTCTCCCGAATTATCGTTCCAGCCCAATATTTGTGTCGGTACGCCTAAGAATTCAAGGCTTTCAGCAAGATTGGTGAACAGCGAATAACCAGCCGGTGAAGAAGCAGGATCTGGCACATGAATCATGATGCGATCAACGTTTTTTCCTGCGTAGCTATCTTTGAATTTTTGCTCTGTCTGTTTTTTTAATGCGTGGCCCTGTCGGACCAGCGGATCATGCGATGCCGCATATGCACCTTCAACCTCATGAAATTCTTTGTTTTTCAATGCCCGCTCTGCATCGGCAATGATTTTGTCGTGATCATTTTTTGTGCGCCCAAGGATAGAACGATCGAATTGCAATTTTTCCCGCGAACGGTTTAACTTTGATCGTATTCGGTCAATTCGAGCAAAACCCATGTTGATGTAATTATTCGCTGAGTCTGATTTATTTTTCATTTCTTTTCACTAGCATGAGGCCATGCTGACACTCCTGCGTGATTAATCTGGATTTGGAAGAGAGGCTATTTTTCATTGCGGTGTAATGCCAACTATTGTTTGGCGCTTAACAATACCGGAAAATTACTTGATTGACTTCTTTATTTCACCAACCTTTTTCGACGACATTGAATTAAAATCATCCATAGTTCTGATACTGATTTTTGTTGGCCATCCTGTCCTGCTAGCACGTAAATTGTTTATCACGCCGCATTCCAATAATAATTTGGATATTTTCTTGTCTGGATACTTGCCTTTCCATCGGGGAGTTAATGAACGCTCGTAATTCTGCTCGCTCTGACGCTCAGCTTAAAAAAGTGATTACCGTCCTGATATAGACGGCCTGCGGGCCATCGCAGTGTTGTCAGTAGTTATTTTCCATGCCTTTCCCTCACTCATTCACGGGGGTTTCGTCGGTGTCGACATATTTTTTGTGATTTCGGGTTTCCTGATCTCCAAACATATTTGGGAGGAATTGCTCACAGGTACGTTCAGTATCAGGACATTCTATGCTCGACGTGTCAGACGCATCTTTCCGGCACTTATTGTCGTTTTACTCGTTTGCTTGGGGTTCGGCTGGGTGATCCTGGCACCGGAGGAATACGAACAACTGGGCAAGCATATTGTTGCCGGCGCCATTTTTATTTCCAATCTGATTTTCTGGCAGGAAGCGGGATATTTTGACAATGCTGCTGATACTAAACCGTTGCTTCATCTTTGGTCTTTGGGGATCGAAGAGCAATTTTATATCGCATGGCCTTTGCTTTTAATCTTTTTATCACGTTATCGCCGATACTTTGGTTGGGCATTGCTTGGGATTCTGGGGGCTTCATTAACCTACAGCATAGTCGTTGTGGGTCATGATGCGGTGGCAGATTTTTATTCTCCATTGACTCGATTCTGGGAATTGGCGCTTGGTGCTGGGCTTGCACATTTCGTAGCGCATAAACCCGCCGTAAGTGCAATGAATCGCTCCATAATTTCCTGGTTGGGGCTGGGCTTGATATTTTGCGCAGTCATTATCATACAAAGAGATTATTCTTTCCCCGGAGCTTGGGCGTTGCTGCCTACAATGGGTGCAGCCTTCCTGATTTATGCCGGAGAGGATGCATGGCCGAATCGTCAGGTGCTTTCGAACCGCGTGCTTGTATGGGTCGGACTCATCAGCTACCCGCTTTATCTGTGGCACTGGCCTTTGCTTTCTATCGCACGGATCATGGAATCTGAAACGCCTTCTGTTGAAGTGCGGTTATGGCTGGTTATTGCAAGTATCGTTCTGGCATGGATGACTTACAGGTTGCTGGAACTTCCCGTAAGATCCAAGCCACGATCCAGAAAAATCGTGTTCATGTTGTGTTTGGGTATGTTCTTGCTCGGGCTTGCCGGATTGATCGTCAGAAAGCTGGATGGCTTTAACACTCGCCAATTTTCCATGTTGAATGGCGACTCCACTACCATTGTCCTTGGAGCGGATCGTGGAAGATTACAGCACGAGTGCGGCATTGCCGAAGCGCAAAAATCGATTTTCCCATATTGCCTTCGTAGCGGCTCTGCGGAACCACGCTATGCGCTGCTGGGTGATAGCAAAGGCGAGGCACTTTTCTACGGACTGGTGCGGGAATCGAAACAGGACATGCCGTGGGTGATGATAGGCAATGTATATCCTCCCGAGCACGATGTTGCTGACGCTGCATCGGAAGATATTCAGCACCTTAAGAATCAGCTCGCATTGCAAACAATAGTTCACAACCCGTCGATCAAGGTCGTTGTCTTGACTGTGGCGTTGCGCGTTATTTTTCCGATCAATTTCAATACAGGATTCATTGCGGCAAATGTTCCACCTTCTCCAGAGAAGATTGCGGTCTACAGCCGAACCATCCAACAATTGGAACAGGCAGGAAAGCGTGTGGTATTCGTCATCGATAACCCGACTTTCCCCGCTCCTACAAGCTGCATCAGCGGTGACGCAACCTCGAGTCCGTTCTTGAATCAATTTCTGCGGCGCAAGGAAAACCCGCACTGCACGATGCGCTACACCGATCATCTTGCCGGAACACAGGCGTATCGGCAGTTTATCGGGGAATTGAAACGACTCCATCCCGGCTTGACTGTCTATGATCCCACCCCGTTATTGTGCGATATCCCCCGCAACGTATGTACGATCACCCAGGAAGGAAAGTTTCTGTATAGCTATGGCGACCATATCTCTGACTATGCCAACTCAATGATCGCTCTGGATATGTTGCCTGTAATCCGCGCATTGGTGCCTTGATCATAGAGTGTGGCAATCAATTTTTTGTTGGTAATTGCTGCTCAGCTTTTTATCGAACAGACTTAGCCAAGCCAAGTAGGGTGGGCAAGCCTCATCTGCCCACCGTTATTGTATTGTCCGCGTGGGCATAACCAGCGACTTGGTTGGCGTAGTTTGCCAGCCTAGTCGAATGGCTATAACCAATGACTTGCCCAGCGACTTTTGCTGGGTTAGTCA
>JANXXH010000031.1 GCA_025350705.1 Gallionella sp. | reverse complement strand
GGTGCGTGATTCCTTCTTGGCCTTCTCATGCGTTTGCTCCTCTGTATGCCGTGGTTCCCACGGCTTCGGTTGAGCAAGGTTATCACTTAACGGCCTGTCCAGTTTTGCGGAGCCACCTCTGTCAGCACGGCATCACTTGATGCGATGCGCAAGCTTCCCAGAAGCTTAAAACTGTTACCATCATTGTGATACAAGGTCTGTTGCACTGTGAGCGCAGGTGAAGCCTGAAGGCCAGACGGGGCCCGCCAGGAAGCACTGATATTGCCGTCCGAATCGCTGATATCTACACTCACTACCACAGGATTTGCTCCGATGCCGTTCACCATGGAATTCAGCAGTGCTTCCTGCAATTCCCAGAGCGCCGATTCAGCACCGGGGGAGAAGGTACTGGCCATAGACTGCAAATTATCGATGATTTCCTGCCTGACAACGCGGTATTCGATGAACGTCTGAATACCGGTTATCGCCAATGCAAAGGCGATGTAAGCCAGCAACAGCCTGCGCAATAACAGCTGCGCCAATGAAACAGGAATTTTCTTATGGATTATTGAATTCACTGGTTAGATGAGAGCAGTCATAATAAATTTGGAAAGATATAATGCATCACTTCTGAAATTCAACAAAGCCGGACGATATCAAGGCCGATACTTCGATTCAAAATGAACACCAACAACAAGCAGATTGTTAAAAGGTACTCCTACTTTGCGGCTTCTGCAATTCCGGTATCCATGGAGCAAAGCAGGCTTGGCACCAAATCAAGCTAATTCCTACCCCGCTTTTTCACCCTGCCCCTCCAACGCTTCCCAGCGCGCCATCGCCGCCATTAATTCCGCCTCGATTCCCTCGTTGCGCGTTTGCAGTTGTCTGGCGCGCTTGGCATCTGTGTGGTAGATCGTGCCGTCCGCAAGTTGCGCGGCGATGTCGCTTTGCTCACGCTCCAGCGCTTCGATACGCTTGGGCAATTCTTCCAGTTCACGTTGCTCCTTGAAGCTGAGTTTGCCTTTGGCTCCCTCTCCCCTCGTGGGATAACCAGCGGCTTGGTCGCCGTCTTTCGGCGGCCTAGTCGAATGGCTAGTAGTTTTATCAGAGGGTTGGGGAGAAAGGGAAGGAGATTTATTTGCCGCTACGCCAGCCTGATATTTTTTCACCCGTACCCAGTCCTCATAGCCGCCAACATATTCGATCAGCTTGCCGTCGCCCTCGAAGGCGATCACCTGTGTAATGACGTTATCGAGAAAGGCGCGGTCATGGCTGACCAGAAACAGTGTGCCGTCGTAATTGGCGAGCAACTCTTCGAGCAACTCCAGTGTTTCGATGTCGAGATCGTTGGTCGGTTCGTCGAGCACCAGCACATTGGCTGGCTGCGTGAACAAGCGCGCCAATAACAATCTATTGCGCTCGCCGCCGGAACAGCTCTTGACCGGCGAGCGGGCACGCTCCGGCGCAAACAGGAAATCACCGAGATAACTGATGACATGTTTCTTCTGCCCGCCTATTTCGACGTAATCGGAGCCTTGGCTGATCGTGTCGGCGAGCGTTGCCTCGTCGTTGAGCTGCTCGCGCAACTGGTCAAAATAGGCTACTGAGATCTTCGTGCCTAGCTTCACCTGTCCCTTGTCGGGCGGCAATTCGCCGAGGATGATCTTGAGCAGCGTGCTCTTACCGCAGCCGTTCGGACCCAGCAAACCGATCTTGTCGCCGCGCTGGATGCGGCAGGAAAAATCGTCGATGATCTTGCGCCCGCCATACGATTTGCAGACATTGGAAAGTTCCGCGACCAGCTTGCCGGAACGCTCACCGGTATCCACGCTCATCTCGACCTTGCCGACTTTCTCGCGGCGCGCGGCTCGTTCGCGGCGCAACTGTTCCAGCCGCAACACACGACCCTCGTTGCGTACACGGCGTGCCTTCACGCCCTGGCGTATCCACACTTCTTCCTGCGCTAGTACTTTATCGAACTTGGCATTCACCACCGCCTCGTCGCTCAACATGCGTTCCTTGATCGCCAGATAGGCAGAGAAAGTGCCGGGAAAACTCGCCAGCTTGCCGCGATCCAGCTCGACGATGCGCGTCGCGACATTGTCCAGAAATCGCCGGTCATGGGTGACGAACAATACCGCACCGAGGAAATTATTCAACAGACCTTCCAGCCATTCGATGGAAGCGAAATCCAGATGGTTGGTCGGCTCGTCGAGGATCAGCACGTCAGGCTCTGCCACCAAAGCTTGTGCCAACGCCACACGCTTGCGCTGCCCGCCGGACATCTCGCCGATAAGCTTGTCCGGATCCAGGTCCAGTTTATTGATCGCGGTCTCGATGCGCGCCTGCACCGACCATCCATCCTGCGCTTCGAGCTGGGTTTGCAAGTATTGCATCTCTTCGAGCAGCTTGTCGAAGTCCGCGTCCGGCTCGGAGAGTTGATGCGACACATGATGATAATCATGCAGCAGCTTTTGCAGCTTGCCCAGACCTTTCGCCACTGCATCGAACACCGTATCGTCGGCATCCAGCACCGGCTCCTGGCTGACGTAACAGATGCGTGCGGTCGGCGCGCGCCACACCAGGCCATCATCGAGGCGAGTGTCAACATGACTTGCCTGCCCCGCCAGCACGCGCATCATGCTCGACTTGCCCCCGCCGTTGCGCCCGATCAGGCCGACGCGCTCGCCCTCATCGAGTTGAAAATCTGCGTGATCCAATAATGCAACATGACCAAAGGCGAGACACGCCTTGTCCAAAGTGATAAACGGCATAGGTTAGTTTTCTGAAAAGATGGATTGATTCGCCAAGCTATAAAAATATTCTATAAGAACATTAAAGCTTGCCGCCTATGGTCAGTTGCTTCAGATCATCGATGATCTGCTTGGAGTGTCGCGATGTCTCGACACTCAGATAAACCTTGCCGACATTGCCTTGCGGGTCGATAAGAAAAGTATAGCGCCGCGCGACTTTAATCAGAAGCAAATTCATCAGCGCGCCATAACGATCTGCTGTCTCAGTCGTCTTGTCCGCCAACAACGGGAATGGCAGATGATATTTCTTGGCGAATTCCGCATGGCTGTTGCTGTCGTCCACGCTCACACCCACCACTTGCGCACCGAGCTCGGTAATCAGATTCAGATCGTCGCGGAACGCGCACGCCTCCTGCGTGCAGCCTGGCGTATCGTCCTTGGGATAGAAATACAGCACCAGCCACTTGCCGTGATATTCCTGCAAAGTATGCTGTTTGCCGTTTTGGTCGGGCAGATTGAAATCCGGCGCGGGTTTGCCCACTTCCGGCAAGTCGCCAGCACGCGCCGCGCGAGCCACGAACAACGCCGCGAACACGACCAACACTACAACGATAGCTAACCATTTCATTTTATTTACCTCCAATTGGTAAATTCCTAAAACTCCAGAAGCGCAGCAACAGCGCGCATAGCAACGCCAGTGCTCCGGAAAATATAAATGCGATATTGGCATTCCAGTAGTGCCATACCGTACCAAACAACAACCCGGCAGGTACCGCACTCAAACCAAGGGCGAGATGATACCAGCCAAACGCTGTGCCGCGCTCGCGTTCATCAGCAGACAGGCTGATCAACGCACGCTCCGAACCTGCGCCCAGGCCGATCGCCAGCCCGTATAACACCGTGCTGGCCCACAACGCATCGCTGTGTTCAACAAGGCCAAGCAGGACAAAACTCAGCGCGTAGCCCGACCAACTGATGAGCGCAAGACGCCTCATCCCGAATGCATCCGCCATGCGCCCGCCCAACAGCGATGATGCGGATTTGCTGACATTAAGCGTCGCCCATAGCAACAACACCTGCACCAGGCTCATGCCCAGCTCGTTGCCGCGCAGCAAAACAAAAGTCTCCGAGGCACGCGCAAACGTGAACAGCACCAGCACCCACAAGTAGCGGCGCATGTTAAGCGAGAGTTCCGACCAGGGCGAGGTGATTGTGGGACGAGGCGTGCGCAATCTTTCCGTTTCTATTTCCGGGCGCGGCGGCTCACGCACGCCGATGATCAGCACCAGCAACACCAGCGCGCCCGGCAGCGCCGACCACGAGATCACCTCGCTCACCGGCCAGTCCAGCCAACTCAGCGCGGCAATGGCAAGCAGCGTGCCGCCCAGCGCACCGGCGTTATCCATCGCACGATGATAGCCATAGGCGTAGCCATGTATATCCGCATGCGCACTGTCCCCCAACAGCGCATCGCGAGGCGCATCGCGCAAACCCTTACCGGCGCGATCCAAACTGCGCAGCAACAGCAACGCACCCCAGCTCGACACCAGCCCCAACAGCGGGCGCGCCAGATTGGACAATCCGTAACCCCACACCATCAGTTGTTTGCGGCGGCCATGCTTCCTGTCCGAATAGCGTCCTGCCCACAGCTTGAGAAAACTCGCCGCCGCATCCGCCAGCCCTTCCACCAAGCCCAATATCACCGGCCCCGCGCCGAGTACAGTGGCGATGAGTATCGGGATGAACGGCGTCACCATCTCCGAAGCCAGATCGTTAAAAAAACTGACCAGGCCAATGGCGATCACAGTAGCGGGTAAAGTGTGGCGTGTCATTTGTGCAGGGTCATTCGTGTCGGGGGCATGTCGGTCGGGCTGCGTTTGCGCTAGAATGCGCCCGCTGCTTTCGTATCGCAAGATGTCCCCGTAGTTAAATGGATATAACCGGCCCCTCCTAAGGGTCAATTACAGGTTCGATTCCTGTCGAGGACACCAAATTACTATTTTACCCCGTCCAACC
>JANXXH010000133.1 GCA_025350705.1 Gallionella sp. | reverse complement strand
GCCTGTACGAACACATAGCTGGTGGAGGTCAGCCCGGAACCGGTGATCGCGTAACTGCCGGCATTGCTGGCGCTGGTAGCAAGGGTGGTGAAGACCAGCGTGCCGGTCGTGGAACTAGCCAGTGTGTCGGTGCCGGCGAAGCCGGTCACGGTACCGGACAGTGCCGGGTTGGCCGCGCCATACACGCGGCTCACCGGCGTCGCGACATAGGTCAGCGTGGCCGTCGTGATAGTCAGTGCGGTGGCGTTGGCCGCAGCCTGCACGAACACGTAGTTGCCCAGGTTGGCAGACAGCCCCGAACCGGTGATCGCGTAACTTCCGGCAGGGCTGGTGCTGGTCGCGGTGGTGGTAAAGGCGAGCACACCGGTGGTGGCACTCGCCTGTGTCTCTGCGTTGACGAAGCCGGTTACGCTGCCGGTGAAGGTCGGGTTGGCCGTACCATACGAGCGGCTCACCGGTGTCGCGACATAGGTCAGTGTGGCCGGTGTGATGCTCAGTGCGGTGGCGTTGCCTGCGGCCTGCACGAACACGTAGTTGCCGTTATTGGCGGTCAGGCCGGAACCGGTGATGAGGTAGTTGCCAACAGCAGTGGTGTTGATCGCGGTCGTGGTAAAGGCGAGCACGCCGGTGGTGGCTGTCGCTTGTGTCTCAAGGCCGACGAAGCCGGTCACGGTACCGGACAGGGCCGGGTTGGCCGCGCCATACACGCGGGTCGCCGCGTTCGCGACATAGGTCAGCGTGGCGGGATTCACCGTCAGTGTGCCGTTCACATAAGATATGTTGTAGTTGGCAGCTGACCCGACGCTGAAGACGGCGTTACTGGGGACGATCGCATAAGACCCTGCGTTAGCAGTATTGATTGCACCCGTGCTGGTCAGGGTCACGCTACTGATGGTGTCGCCGTTTAGCAGGCCGGTAGCCGTGAACGCTGTGGTGCCGAGCGTGTAGGTAGCGCCGTATATCTTGCTGGCATTGTTGGCCGTGACCACGCACAAAGTCGCCGAAGTGATGGTGGCGGTCTGTGTGCCACCGGTAAAGGTGTAGTTAGTTGCCAGTCCAGTGCCGTTGCCCAGTGCCAGCGTGCCCAGTGTGACCGGGTAGGTTCCGGCATTCGCGCTCGACACGGTACCGGTACCACTGAGGGTCAGGGTTTCACCTCCAACCAAAGTGCCCAAAGTAAAAATGCTGGCTGCCACATTCACTGTGCCGTCATAAACACGAGTACCAGTCATGCTGACGGCGTAAGGGTTGATGGTTGCTATCACGCCAGTTGGTTGTACCAAGGTGTAGTTGCCCGCATCGGTGCCGCTGATGGTGTAGCCGCTGACGGTCACCGCTTTGCCGGTACCGACATTCTTGTCGGCGAACACGCCAACGCCGACGCCACCCAAGGTAACGACGTCACCAACCAAAGGAGTGATCGCTGCAATACCACCCAAAGTTGCGGTAGTAGCACCGTCATATGTTTTGTTCGCTGCAGTCACGCCGGTGACGGCAAGATTCGCTGCGGTGATGTTGGCGGTGAGCGCTGGTTGCACCAGTATGTAGTTGGCTGCGTCGACACCACTGATGGTGTAGCCACTGACAGTCACTGCTTTGGCTGTGCCGACGTTCTTGTTGGCGAACGCGCCAACACCGACACCGCCCAGGGTGACGGCATCCGTACCCAACGGGGTGATCGCTGCGGTGCCTGCCAAGGTTGCGGCAGTCGTTGTGTCATACACTTTATTTGCTGCAGTCACGCCGGTGACGGCGAGATTGGCAGCAGTGATGTTGGCGGTCAAACCTGTCGGCAATACCAATGTATAGTTGCCTGCATCAGTTCCGCTGAGGGTATAGCCGCTTGCGGTCACCACCTTGCCGGCACCAACGTTCTTGTCGGCAAAGACACCGGTACCACCAGACAAGGTGACAACATCGGTACCTAATGGTGTGATTGTTCCGCTCCAGGTGGCAGCCGTGGTGGCGGTGTACACTTTGTTCGCTGCGACCGCGCCGGTGACGGTGAGATTGGCAGCGGTGATGTTGGCGGTCAAACCTGTCGGCTGTATCAAGGTGTAGTTACCTGCATCAACACCGCTGATGGTGTAGCCACTGACAGTCACTGCTTTGGCTGTGCCGACGTTCTTGTCGGCGATCACGCCGCTAGCTATGCCGCCCAGGGTAACGGCGTCTGTACCCAAAACCGTGATTGCTGCAATACCACCCAAGGTTGCGGCAATAGTTGCGTCATACACTTTGTTCGCTGCAGTCACGCCGGTAACAGCAAGACTCGCAGACGTGATGGTCAGCAAACCGGTATTCGCATAGTTAATGGTATATCCCACATTCGACGCTGCTCCTGTCGCGCTAATCGCGTAGGTGCCAACATTCTTGCCCGCGACGCGACTGAGTGTCGGGAGGGTTGATGTCGTCGTGTCGCCGTCGATCAGCCCACCCAAGGTATAAGTCAATATTGGATCCGCACCGGTACTATTGTAAATCTTGCTGACGTTGTTGGTCGTGATCGTCAGAGTCGGCTGGATGCGGAAATAGATCCGGTTACCGGTAAGCAGCGGGTCGCTGACATCATCCACGTTGTAGAGTTTTGCCGCTTCGACCAGTCCACCGCGAACAGTGCCGGTCGGATTGCCGGTGTAGATGCGCCAGGCTCCGCCGACACCGGTGGTGATCGCGACATTGCCCGTGTTGATAAAGTTACCGCCGCTGCCCGTGGCATTCGGTACGGAGGCGACATCCGCAACCAGGGTGACTGCATTGGCGGTGGTATTGGTCGTCGCAATGGCGGCGGTGGTCAGCGCCAGGTTGCCGGTTTGAGTGCGCACATCCACCAGACCGGTGGCATTGATGCCCGCGACAATCAGTGCGATCGAATTGATAAGTGATACGGTTGCACCGCTGGTTACTTTAACTGTACTAATATTGTTAGCGGTGTTGGTGAGTGTCACGTTGCCCGTTCCAGCGGCGAGCGTGAGCATCCCTGCCGTGGCTGTTACAGCACCGGTTGCGCTGATACCGACTGCTGTCAGTGTCGTCGCCGCACCGAATGTCGTCGCACCACTGTAGGTCTGCGCACCGCTGGTAGTTACTGCGCTACCGTTGATGGCCAATGCAGTTCCGGCAGCTCCGGTTAAAGATGCAAGTGCAGCAGTATTGCCAACCGCACCACCCAGCGTAACACTACCGCCGCCAAGAACATTAAGCGCAAAAGCGCCATTGATTGCGCCGGTGCTTGTAAGCGCGAACCCCGCGCCAGTCACGATATTGCTGGCGCTGCCCAACGTGATCGCGCCACTATAGCTCGCCGCTGTCACTGAGCTATTGGTCAATGCGCCGGCTGTGCCGCCAACACCCGTGCCATTCAGTGTCAGTGCTTCCGCCGTTCCCAGCGTGAACCCGTTCAAGTCGAGTGTTGCACCAGCGGAAACAACGGTACCCGCAGCCGTTGTACCTAACGGCGTGTTGGTTGCTCCACCCGCCGCTCCCAGTTTCAACGTACCCGCACTGATTGTAGTCAGCCCCGTATAGGTGCTCGCACCCGAAAGTGTCCATGTGCCACTGCCTGCCTTGGTCAAGATTCCCGTCGTTGTGCCGATGATGCTGGCCAAGCTGCTGGCAGTATTAGTACCGTCCAGCGTCAAGCCGAAGGTTGCACCAGTGATCGTGCCGGTATTGGATAGCACGATGTTGCCGCTGTTGGCTACAATGCTGCTGGCGCTGCCCAGCGTAATCAGCCCGCTATAAGTTGCTGCCGTTGCGGAGCTGTTGGTCAATGCACCGGCTGTGCCGCCGACACCCGTGCCATTCAGTGTCAAGGCTTCCGCCGTTCCCAGCGTGAACCCATTCAGGTCGAGTGTTGCACCAGCGGAAACGACGGTACCCGCAGCCGTTGTGCCTAACGGTGTGTTGGTCGCGGTACCCGCTGCTCCCAGTTTCAATGTTCCTGCGCTGATTGTGGTCAGCCCAGTATAAGTGTTTGCACCCGAGAGCGTCACCGTACCCGTCGTTGTCTTGGTCAACGGCACAGCGCCTGCCAGGATCGCACTGATTGATCCATTCGATACGGTGTAACTAGTGCCAGTCAGCGCGCCAGTCGTGCTGGTTATGCTGCCGTTGGTCAGCGTGACTGCGCCTACCGTGCCCGTGAAAGTGCCTAGAGCCAGCGTGCCGCCATTCACGGTCACCGCGCCGGTCGTGGGTAATGCATTAATGGCACCATAAGCCAAAATACCGGCATCCACGGTGGTCATACCCGTGTAGGTATTCGCGCCTGTCAGCGTGAACGTGCCCGCACCCGCCGTGGTCAAGCCGGCCGTGCCTGTGGCAAGAGCCGTGCTCAGCGTAAGGCCACCAACAGCAAAGATTTTAGCCTCCACCGCGCCAAAAGCCAGCGAATCAGTAGCTCGTCCGGTGATCGTATTCGCGACTCCTGCAGCTGAGAATACCGAGCCAGACGTGATCGTTAGAGCCTTACCCCCAGCGGTTGAGCCGATCGTGTAAGTAAAGCCACCGCTTAACATTACGGAATTTGCTGTGAAAGCAACGTTCGGGGATGTGGCGGCTGACACCAGGAGGTTCACCCCAGCGGTCGCGGTTGATGTCGTATATTCAGAGGCCAAAGCAAGCGGCCTGATCCCAAACGCATTGGCTACGTTGTTAGCTAGATTGATGTTGTATGTGACGAACCCTATCCCCGCTCCCGTCGCTAAAGTGTCTCCGATCGCATACGGGACGATCGGTTTATTGGTTAGCGTGGTATTGCCACCAATCAGGCCAAGGCCGGTTGCAGTCGTGAACAGCAGGTTGGTATTCCCGGCAGCCGCAGCACCAACACCCAAGCTTGTTCCACGGAACAGCACGGTCGCGCCGGTGGTTCTGGCGATGCTGGCGGCGGTTAATGTGGTGCCGCCACCCGTCCCGGAATTGAGGGTGACCGTCGACGCACCCGATGCCAGCGTCAACGCACCTATCGTTTCACTGGCGTTTGTCGCAGCGACGTTGGTTCCATTGAACACGAGTTCGCCACCGTTGAGCGTGAGCGCCAAGATGTCGCTGATGCGATTGGTATTGTTCGTCGCCGTATTATCCAGCGTCAGTTTGCCACCCAAGTTAACGGTGAATGCTGTGCCGGTTGCGGTTCCAGTTCCGCTGAGGGTGTAACCGCCTGCGTTGATCGTGGTCGCACCAGTGTAGGTATTGATACCAGAGAGCGTCAGGATACCAATACCATTTTTGGTCAGACCGCCCGCGCCTGCAATGACCCCGCTCGAAGTGCTCGCGGCTGCCGCATCAATAGTGAGTCCGGTACCCGTCGTAATGGTTGTTGCAACTGCCTGCGTAAACCCGGTGGGTGCAGTGATTGAAACCGCACCTGCGGTGCTGATGTTAGCGTTGACCGCAACGGCAGCGGATGCGATCAGATTGATCGCGCCCGTACCGGCGTTGGTGATTGCCGAATTGACGTTGATGTTGCGAACTGCATTCAGCGTGAGGCTGTTGGCGCTGTTCCAACTTACAATGTCATTGACGAAGATGTCACCATTACCCAGCAGGTTGACTGTACCCTGGGTGCTCAGGATGGTGACATTGGTCGTAGCAAGATTAGTTGCAAGAGCTGCACCGGTGATGTCACCACCCGTTGCGGCGATAGTGAAATCAGGAGGGTCGATCAACCAGTTACCGGATATTCCCTGCGAGGCTTGAGTCGTGATTTTTGCATCAGTGGCGATTTTGACGTGCGCCGCTGAAGTTTCGATGAAGCCGCCATTCCCGCCGTTTGGCGCAGACGCATCCAGCGTGCCGCCCACATTGACTTGCCCGACTTGCATGTCGCCCAACAGGGTGATGATGCCGTTATGGTTCTGCAAGGTGCGCGCTTCGATGATGCCGGTATTGTTGACTACGGCGGTGCTGAGAGCGTCAGCGGCCTTGGCCGACATGAATACTTGTCCGCCATCAGCCACGATGAGTTGTTTGTTCTCAGCCAGCGCTTTGAGCGAGCCTTGGTCGATGCTGTAAGAAATCAGCGAGCCATTGTTGATATTCAGAGTTATTTTGTCGCCCGCTGCGAGCAAAGCTGTGCCCAATGTCGCAGTGATCACGCCTTCGTTGCGCACTTCAGGTGCCAGCATGGCGATGTAACCACCATTGGTCGCATTGAGTTTGCCTTGGTTAACGACGGAACCGGCCTTCCCATCATTGCTGAAGCTATAGTTGCCGGCCATGAAGTCGGCGTTACTCAAACTCAGCGTAGAGGCGACCAGGCCGCCGACATCCACTTGCGCGGTGGCACCGAACAATACTCCGTTAGGATTCAGAACATAGACCTGACCGTTGGCGCTGAGACTGCCCAATATCTGGCTGGCGTTTTGACCGGTGACACGGTTAAGTGCGATGGATGTTGCGTTGGGTTGGTTGAAGTGTACGGCTTCATTGCTGCCGATGCTGAAACTTTGCCAATCAATGGCGAGGTTCTGGGTGCTTTGGGTGATGGTTGTGGTGACGCCGGCTTGGGCGATCGTACCGGTTCCAGCACTGACTTGTCCGCCAGTGGGTTGCGCTTGCGCCAGCGGTACGAGAAGTGCTGTTCCGGAGAGGAACAACAATGCCAAGACGATAAAATTACGCCCCAACACCGATTTGCCGGACACTTTGACGCTCGCCATTACAAAAGTCCAAACCATCATGACTCAGCCCTTAACATGACGGAAACTTTGTCGATGATAGCGTGGGTAGTGTGGCGTTTAATGGCACATCCAATTTTGATTATTATCAATTTCAATTGTGTGAATATTGTTGTATTTGATATCTACAGTTATTCAAAAATTGCCACAAGGGCTTCAAGACAACAGAATAAATAAAAAGTTCACCCAGTTAAGTATATAAATATTCAGCTCAATCTTGCTGTACGAGAAATATGTCGCACTTAACATGCCACTTACAATCTATTGTTTTAACAACCATAAATTTATCAATCCGATTCAATTTCCTAAAACAAAGAACCACGCTTCCAAATTCAGGAAAAGTAATGATTTATAAAACACGGTGGATGTGTTCAATTGATGTTACGTATTGAAGTCGTGATGCGAGTTTTAAGTCTTGATGCGTATAGTGTTAAATGACCAACGTACGATTCTATTACATTTCCCTGCCTTAAGCTATAAAGCAACCAAAGGGTAATTAAGTGCAATAAAACCTCTATTTTTACAGATCGTCACCCATACAATTTTCGACCGCGAATACGTGCGCGATGCGCCCTGCGTTGTTCGCCCTCAGTGAGTGGCTTGGGCTTTGATCCCTCGAACGGATTTTTACTTGAGTTAAACTGTATTTTCAGCGGCGTGCCTTTCAGTTTGAAGATATCGCAGAATGAGCGCTCAAGGTAGCGCGCATAGCTGGCTGGCACATTATCCAAACCGCTGCCGTGAATAACGATCAGCGGCGGATTGCTGCCGCCCTGATGGGCGTAGCGCATCTTCGGTATGAAGCGCCCACCTTTGGGCGGCTGTTGTTTTTCAAGTGCGCTAATCAAGGCACGGGTGAGTTTCGGCGTGGACAGTTTGGCCATCGCAGCGGCATAAGCCTCGTCCACCGATTTCAGCACTCCCGCGATGCCATTGCCGTGCAGCGCAGAGATGAAATGCAGTTTGGCGAAACTCAGAAAATGCAGCTTGCGCTCAATATCGCGTTTGACCTGATCGCGATGATGTTCGTCCAGCCCGTCCCATTTATTAACAGCCAGCACCAAGGCACGCCCCGCTTGCAAAACAAAATCAGCGACGTGCGCATCCTGTTCGGTGATCTGGTCACGGCCATCCACCACCAGCACAACGACGTTGGCATCTTCGATAGCCTGCATAGTTTTGATCACGGAAAATTTCTCCACCGCCTCTTCGACCTTGCCGCGTCTGCGTACACCGGCGGTGTCGATGATGGTGTATTGCTTTCCCTCGCGCTCGAAGTCGATGTAGATGCTGTCGCGCGTGGTACCCGGCTGGTCGAACGCGATCACACGCTGTTCGCCGAGGATGGCATTTACCAGCGTGGATTTGCCGACGTTGGGACGACCGACGATCGCGATCTTGGGCGGGTGTTCGTGATCGGTTTCTTCTTCTGCGTCAAGCGGAAATTTCTCCAGAGCGATCTCGACCACTTCGGTGACGTTGTCGCCATGTGCCGAGGAGACCGGCAGTGGTTCTCCCAGACCCAGTTCGAAAAATTCGGCTGTAACTTTGGCGCGCGCCATACCTTCGGCTTTATTGACCAGCAACAGGATCGGCTTGCCTGTCTTGCGCAATTGCTCGGCGATGATCGCATCCTGCGGCGTGCAACCGGCGCGGCCATCGACCAGGAACATGACCACGTCGGCTTCATCCACAGCCTGGCGGCTTTGCTTGGCCATCTCGAACATGATGCCATCTTTGGCGACCGGTTCCAGCCCTCCAGTGTCCACCACCAGATAAGGTCTATCCCCCACCCTGCCACGTCCGTAATGACGGTCGCGAGTCAGCCCCGGCTGATCGGCGACCAGTGCATCGCGACTGCGCGTCAGCCGATTGAACAAGGTTGATTTGCCCACGTTCGGACGACCAACTAAAACAACTGTGGGCAACATAATAAAAACCTTTAGGCCTGACTAAAACAACTCAATTATAAAACGCATGAATCAAAAAAATTGAACATTGTCCGTGTCATGCAGTGCATTCCGTGGTTAAAACGTCATTTGTTTTTTATAGTCAGCGAATACAGTTCACCGCCGCGCGTTTGTACCAGCAGCCCGCCGTCCATCTCTATTGGTGCCGCCATGATCGCGCCCCCATCCAGCTTGATACGTGCGGCAAAGTTTCCATCTTCGCGTTTCAAGCCGTGCAGAAAACCTTCGAAATCACCAACCATGACAAAATCTCCCAAAGCATAGGGCGCAGTAACGCCGCGCAACAACAACTCTCCATTTTTCCATGTCGTACTGCCGGTGGTTTTATCCAAAGCAATGACGGATCCGCCCACATCACTAAGGTAGAGATATTTGCGCAACAGCATCATGCCCTTGTCGCTTGAGATGTCGCGGCTCCACAACGGGCTGCCTTGAACGACGTCATAACATGCTACACGCCCTTGAAACGCAATGGCGCAAACTTGTTCGTCATCCACGACCGGGTCGCTGGTAATATCGCTGATACGTTCCAGCTCAGTATTGCCGCGCGGTTGCGACACCAAGGCTTCCCACCGCACCTCACCATCCTTGATGCTGATCGCGGCTAACTTCCCTCCTGCAAATCCGGCGTATGCCACACCGCGCTGGATAGTGACCCCGGCATGACTGCGCACCACCAACGCTGGCGTGCTGCGTTCATATATCCACACACGCTTACCGTTTGCCGTATTCAATCCTGCGATACGTCCATCACCGCTACGCACTAGTACCATACCATCCGCAACTTGCGACAGGCTCAACACTTCGCTGGATACCAGGCTTTTCCATTTCAGTTTGCCATCTTCGTCGTATGCAAGCACCTCACCCTTGTCGCCACCAATGAGCACCAAACCATCGCCACTGGACACTCCGCCACTAGCGATGATACCTGTCTGGATGCCCCACACCTGCTTGCCGGTAGCACGATCCAGACGTATCAAACTACCCTTGCCAGAAGCGCTATAAATAGCATCATTGGTCAACGAAGGTTGCAATAAAACCGTATCCAGATCACCGACATTGTTATGCCAACGCACTGCAAACTTGGCGGTCTCAGTGAACTCGACCAGGATATAAGGTTCCGCATCACCCTTCACACCGGCCCATTCAGGTATAGATTCATCCGTGGAAGCACAACCGCCCAGCGCAAACAGCAACCACCACAATAATCCCAGCCAAAGCCTGTCCTGAGCCTGTCGAAGTGACTTGTTAAGAGCCATGAGCCTTTAGTCCTGCTTTTGAAGGGTCACAGCATGCGCACGTGTTCATTTAGCAACGCCCAAAGCATCGAGCTTCATCTGGATCAGATTACGATACATGCTTTGGGTATCGATTTTTTCATAAGCCAGTTTGTATGAGCTCTTGGCTTCATCGAACTTACCCTGCGCGTTCAACACATCGCCCCTCAGATCAGCATACAAACCATCGAATGACTCTGGATGTTTGGCATCCAACTGCTTCAGTGCATCGGCATAATTTTTTTCGTCCAGAAGTACCGCCGCCAAACGCAACCGAGCAACGTCTTGAAGGGTGGTTTCACTGGCATTATCAATGACCCATTGCAATTGGGATTTGGCACGTACCACATCTTTACCCTGCTCGTTCACCTGCGCAGCCAGCAACGCGGCACGTGCGGCATAGGCGGTGGAAGCGTACTTATCCGCAACTGCTGCAGCGGCATCGTTGATGCGCTTGGCATCCCCGCTGCCTATTTGCTCGATAAATTGCTGATACAAGGCCGCAGCCTCGTTTGCCTGTTTGTGCTGGTAATACTGCCAACCGCGCCAGCCACCCATCGTGACGACCACGATCAACAATGCACCGAGTACCTGCTTGCGGTTGTCATACCACCATGCTTTGAGCGCTTCGAATTGTTCCTGTTCATGCGAATCCAATACTGCCATGTCGTACCCCTACTTGATTAAATTATTTACGATTGCATTCATCTCACGCATCGCCACCCTGACCTGCTCACCGCCCTGCATAGGTTTCACGCTGACTTCGTTCGCCCGCGCTTCGTCATCGCCAACCACTACCGCCACGCGCGCACCACTGCTGTCGGCTTTTTTCATTTGCGACTTGAAACTGCCGCCGCCGCAATGTAACACCACGCGCAGATCGGCATCGCGCAATTGCTCCGCGGCCTTGCTGGCTAACTGGCTGGCCAGCTCGCCCTGATGTACCACATACACATCTACCCCTGGTTTGGGTAACGCCATGCCATCTTCCTGCAACAACGCCAGCAAGCGCTCCACCCCCATCGCAAAACCGATCGCTGGAGCAGGCTTTCCGCCGATCTGCTCGACCAGCCCGTCATAGCGACCACCCGCGCAGATGGTGCCTTGTGCGCCCAAACGTGTGGTCACCCATTCAAACACGGTGCGGTTGTAGTAATCCAGTCCGCGCACCAGACGCGGGTTGATCTCGAACGGCACATCATGGCGTTTGAGTATTGATTGCACCTCATCGAAATGCCGTAGAGCGTCGTCTCCCAACTCGTCCATCAACCTGGGTGCGCCCGTTATCAACTCCTGCATCGCCGGATTTTTGCTATCCAGTATGCGCAGCGGATTGCTGTGCAACCGTCGCTGTGCCTCGGCATCCAATTGCGCTGCATGCTGCTGGAAATAAGCAATCAGCTTGGCGCGATGCGCATGCCGCGCATCTGCATCTCCCAGCGTGTTCAGTTGTAACGACACGTCGCGCAAACCCAATCTTTTCCATAGCCGCGCGCACATCAATATCTGTTCGACATCGATGTCCGGTCCGGCAAAGCCCAACGCTTCGACGCCGAATTGGTGGAACTGGCGATAACGTCCCTTCTGCGGACGCTCGTGGCGGAACATCTGCCCGCTGTAATATAAGCGTTGCGGCGCGTTATACAGCAAATTATGCTGGAGAACGGCACGCACACAAGAAGCTGTTCCCTCCGGGCGCAAAGTCAGGTGATCGCCATTCATCGCATCCTCAAAACTGTACATCTCTTTTTCGACAATGTCGGTCACTTCACCGATGGCACGCTTGAACAAGGCGGTCGGCTCTACCAACGGCATGCGTATATTGCAATAGCCGTAGCTGTGCAGCCAATCGCGCACCACTTCCTCGAACCATAACCACAGCTCTGCCTCGTCCGGCAGGATGTCGTTCATGCCGCGCACGGCCTGTATTGTTTCGTTGCTCATAATGCCCATGAACCTGTAGCCTCTAGCCCGTAGCCTGTAGCAAAACCCTCACTACCCGCTACTCGCTACAAGCTGCTCTTCCTCACATATTTTTTTGCCACATACTCATCCACGATGCGCGTAAATTCCGCCGCGATGTTGTCGCCGCGCAAGGTCATCGCCTTTTCGCCGTCTATATAGATCGGCGCAGCGGGGCTTTCGCCGCTACCCGGCAGGCTGATGCCGATATTGGCCAGCTTGCTTTCCCCCGGCCCGTTCACCACACAGCCCATCACCGCTACGGTCATATTCTCCACACCATCATACCGCTCGCGCCACAGCGGCATCTGGGTGCGCAGATGCACCTGTATGCGTTGTGCCAATTCCTGAAAAAAACTGCTGGTCGTACGTCCGCAGCCAGGACACGCCGTCACCATCGGCGCGAACGCGCGCAAGCCCATGGTCTGCAAGATCTCCTGCCCGACCAGCACTTCCTGCGTGCGATCACCGCCAGGTTCAGGGGTCAGCGAAATGCGTATCGTATCGCCGATGCCTTCCTGCAACAGCACTGCCAGCGCGGCAGTTGAAGCCACGACGCCCTTGGAACCCATGCCTGCTTCGGTCAGACCGAGATGCAACGCATAATCGCATTGCAGTGTCAGTGAGCGATACACCGCGATCAAATCCTGAACTTCGCTGACCTTGCAGGACAACACGATGCGGTTATGCGCCAGACCCAATTGCTCTGCGCGCATCGCGCTTTCCAACGCCGACACGATCAGAGCGGCACGCGTCACTTCGTCTGCTTCCCTGGGTTGCGCCAAACGCGAATTTTCGTCCATCATGCGCGTGACCAGATTCTGGTCGAGGCTGCCCCAGTTCACGCCGATGCGTACAGGCTTATCGTAGCGGATCGCGGTCTCTATCATCATCGTGAACGGGTCTTCCTCCTTGCGATTGCGCCCGACGTTACCGGGATTGATGCGGTATTTCGCCAGCGCCTGCGCGCAATCGGGAAACTCGGTGAGCAAGCGGTGTCCGTTGTAATGAAAATCGCCGACCAGCGGCACATCACAACCCATGCCGTCCAGGCGCGAGCGTATGTTGGCCACTTGCGCGGCAGCCTCGGGAGTATTGACAGTGATGCGTACCAGCTCTGAACCGGCCTTGGCCAGCTCGAATACCTGTAGTGTGGTTGCTTCAACATCGGCAGTATCGGTGTTGGTCATCGACTGCACCACAATCGGCGCACCGCCACCCAGCATCACCTTGCCGACCAGCACCCGTTGTGACGGGCGACGTTTGATGATGGCCGCGCTCATGCTCACTTCAAATTCAAGTGGGCTACTTCACTATACTCATTGATGTATGGTGTTAAGTCCACCTGCTTGCCCTGGTAATACAGGCTCGCCGATGCAGCATGGCCGATCAGCATTGTGAATGGCGGTTTACCTTCCAAACGCAATTCGCTGCCGCGCGGATTAACCTGTGACGATATTATTTTGCCGTTCTTGTCCTTGATTTCCGTCCATGACTCTTCACCGAACACCAAACGCAGCTCGGCGGTTTTTGGCAACTTGCCGGGTGATGCAGCAGTACCTGTTGATTCAACTTGTGACGCTGCTTTGGAAGCCTTGGTTTTTACTTCCTTATCCGAAGCCTTGGTTTTTACTTCCTTATCTGAAGCCTTGGTTTTTACTTCCCGATCAGAGGATTGAACCGCAGAAGATCGCACCTTTGGTACAGCAGGCTCGATCGAGCTTGATTTCAGCTCCACCGGTTCAGAGGTGGTTTGCTCCTCGGCGGGCAAGGGAACCGGGGGTTCAATCTTCGCAACCTTTGATTGTTTAAGCGGAGTTGAGAAATGCCACGCCGCAAATCCCGCCACAATCACGGACAGCAACAGCGCAGCGCCCAACAAGACCAGAGTTTGTTTCTGCGATGTATGCCCTACAGGAAACGGCACTTCGACCGTGGCTGGCATCGACTCTGCCGTAGCAGCTTTTGGTTGCGGTAGTGCCGCCAATAAAGTCTGCGCATCCAGATGCAAAATCTTGGCATAACTGCGCACAAAACCGCGCAAAAAGGCAGCCTCGGGCAGACGCTTGAAATCGTCTGCTTCCAGAGCCTCGATTTGGCGTGGTGCGAATTTGATCTGTGCCGCCACATCCGCTACGCTCAAACCAAGTCGCTCACGCGCTCCGCGCAGCATCACTCCCAACGAAGTCGGCGGTATCGCGGCAGAAAGACTATTTTGCTCGGAGCTATTTTCTGGAAGCTGTTCCATTATTCACCATGTATCAACGATTGAGTTTCGCGCGCATCGGGAAAACGATTGCGCAACTGAGTGCTATAACTGGCCTCTGAATTATGATCACCAACCTTACGATTGATTCGCACCCCAAGCCAGAGCTGCTCCGCAGTCAGGATGTCCGTTTTTTGCGAAAGATTATCAAAATATTTCTTGGCTGCGACGTAATTAGCGTTGGCAAAATTAAAGTCAGCCAGAGCATACTGTACTTGGGTCAATTCAGGCTGTACTCGCAACGCTTTTTGCAGAAACTCTTCCGTATCCTTGATGTTGCCCGCTTTTTTTGAGCACAGACCGGCATTAAGATAAGCCAGCCCTGGCGTTGCATACAAAGGGCTCTTCACTGCCTCCATGAACTGCGCAACTGACTCCTTTTCTTTGCCGCGCTGACACAGAAACAAGCCATAGTTATAATGGGCCTTAGGGTCGGCATTGTCGAGACGGATACTTCTCTTAAAATCGTCTTCTGCATCTTTGTCCTCATGTAACTCCATGTGAATCAAACCGCGCATGTAGTAAGCCGGTGCATAGCCCGGTTCGGAATTCAAGGCATACCCCACCTCTTCCAGCGCAATGCCAAATTGCGCACGATCATAATACAAGCCTGCCAATTCGGTATGCACTCTGGCACTCGCAAGGCCACCGGTGCCACCAGATTGATTAGCGCAACCCGTAAATATAAATAACGAAAGTGCCAATGAAATCGCCAAAGGAAGCGATGGCACAATCAGTCTATTCATTTTATCCCCTCGGTTATTCATCTATACAATCCCAACGGAACGCTGCATGGTTCGTTTCGTTTTATCCTGAACTTGCCCGGCCAACTGACCACAGGCAGCAGCGATGTCATCACCGCGCGTCTTGCGCGTGGTAGTCACAATGTCTGCCTGCATCAGCACATCGCGAAAACACTGGATCGCATCCGGCCTTGAGCGCTTGTAATGCGTTTGCGGAAACGGATTGAACGGGATCAGGTTGAATTTGCACGGCACATCGCGCACCAGCTTCACCAATTCGCGCGCCTGCTGTTCGCTGTCGTTCACGCCTTCCAGCATCACATACTCGAAGGTGATGAAATCGCGCGGCGCTTTTTCCAGATAGCGCTGACATGCAGCCAGCAATTCCTTGAGCGGGTACTTCTGGTTGATCGGCACCAACTGATCGCGCAGCTTGTCGTTAGGTGCATGCAGCGACACGGCTAATGCCACAGTACATTCCTCGCGCAGCCTGTCCATCGCGGGCACGATACCCGAGGTGGACACCGTCACGCGGCGGCGCGACAGGCCGTAAGCATTATCGTCCAGCATCAGGTGCAACGCGCTTACCGTGTTGTCGAAATTCAGCAAAGGTTCGCCCATGCCCATCATCACCACGTTGCTGATTGGCCAGTTACCCTCCGCATTCTTTCCGAGCTGGTGGTTCGCCCACCACAACTGACCAATGATCTCGGCGACACTGAGATTGCGGTTGAAGCCCTGCTTGCCAGTTGAACAGAACGCGCAATCCAGCGCGCAGCCCGCCTGGGTAGAAACACACAAAGTGCCGCGATCAGATTCAGGGATGAACACCGTTTCCACCGCATTGCCGGTACCCACATCCAACAGCCACTTGCGCGTGCCATCATCCGACAACTCCTCGCGCATCACCTTGGGCACCTGCACGCAAGCGTTTTCCTTAAGCTTCCCGCGCAAGGTCAACGCGAGGTCACTCATCGCATCGAAATCCGCCTCCCCGGACTTGTGCACCCAGCGCAACACCTGGCGCGCGCGGAAAGGCTTTTCGCCCTGCGTAGCGAACCATGCAGCCATTTTCTGGGCATCAAAGTCGAGAAGGTTTTGTTGCATCTTTAACTCTTAGCGTGAATGGATATTCTTCTTGGGAAAGAAATAGGCGATTTCGTTAGCTGCATTTTCCGCAGAATCAGAACCATGCACTGCGTTGGCATCGATGCTGTCTGCAAAATCACCGCGGATCGTGCCCTTGGCTGCCTGCTTCGGATCGGTCGCTCCCATCAGATCGCGATTCTTCAAGACTGCGCCCTCGCCTTCCAATACTTGAATCATCACCGGTCCGGAGATCATAAAACCAACCAAGTCCTTGAAGAACGGACGCGCGCGATGCACGTCATAAAAACCTTCCGCCTCGGCGCGGGTCAGCTGGCGCATCTGCGCAGCGACGATCTTCAACCCGGCATTTTCAAAGCGAGTATAGATCTGGCCGATGACATTCTTGGCAACAGCATCGGGTTTGATAATTGACAGAGTACGTTCAACAGCCATGCTACTTTCTCCAAACTTAAGTAATAGTTAATAAAAAACGGCTTGGCATTCTATCAGGGTTTGCTTACGCTGTCGCAGTCGGCTAAGGAGCACGCCGCCCTACCCAATGCGAAAATCCAAAGCGATACCCTCCTCCGCAACGGCTTGATACTCTGCCGCAACCGCCACACCGGGCACGCACACC
Organism: Gallionella sp.; assembly: GCA_025350705.1. Classification (GTDB taxonomy): domain Bacteria; phylum Pseudomonadota; class Gammaproteobacteria; order Burkholderiales; family Gallionellaceae; genus Gallionella. The sequence goes on along the minus strand of JANXXH010000133.1, from coordinate 10,155 downwards.
AGCTCATCGCCGCAATACAGCAGTGGCATTCGCTCGCGTTGCCAAGGCGGGACATAGTGCTCTTGCAGCACGTTCTTCAGCGTGCGCGTCGCGGCATTTGGGTGGGGCCGCAGTGTTTCCCCGCCGCTGCGCAGGCGTAGCGTTACCGGCGCACCCTGCAATTTCGCCAAACTGATGCCCGCACTTTTGGTTCGAGTGAACTTCAACCGCATCTCAAGCGCAGGCCAATCCAGTTCGGCTTCGCCATGCCACGGTATTACAAGGTTTTGATCGAAGTCGCGCAAAGCGCGTAACGCAAACACCCTGCCCTGATAGCGGCGCACCTGCCAGTCGCCGTAAGCGATGCACACTGCGGCATCTTCCCGCGCGTTGCACAGTTGTTGCAGCATGTCGTCTATCTGCACCGCTTGCGGCATGGTCGCGCCCCGGCTATGCAGAAAATAACGCAGCAGGTTTTTAGCGCGCGGCTGACTCAGTGATAGTAAGGCCGCAATGGCCAGTGTTTCGCCCTCTATCGCCTGCGCGGCATCTTGTTGCGCCAACTCATCCAGCAAAAGACTGGCCTCGGCGAAATGCTGCGCGCTGCGCGCCAGAGTGTCTCTATAGGCCGGGAATTTTTCACTCAGCAATGGCAGCACGCGATGACGCAAGAAGTTGCGCGGATAGTTATCGTTGGCATTGCTCTCATCCTCTATCCAGTGCAGCTGGTGTGCTGAGGCATAGTCGAGTATTTCCTGGCGGGAGCAGTGCAGCAGCGGCCTGACCAACGAGACTGAATCTGTACGTTCGGCAAGCTGGGTGCGTTCGGCAAACTGCGGCATGGCACTCGCGCCGCGCACCCCTGCCCCGCGTAATAACTGCAACAGCAAAGTTTCCGCCTGATCGTCAGCGTGATGCGCCACTGCAACAAAATCGCAAGCCTGCTCGGCAAATGCCGCATGGCGCAGCTTGCGTGCCGCCGCTTCGATGCCATGCTCACGCAATGGCGCAATGTCCACGCGCTCGATGTGCAATGAAATGAGATGGCGCGCGCACAGCTCGACGCAAAAATCTGACCATGCATCGGCATTCTGGCTGATGCCATGATGGACATGCAATGCGGAAAGCTGCCATGAAAATCGGGGCGCGAGTTTGTGCAGAATATGCAGCAGCACCACAGAATCAACGCCGCCGCTCAACCCGATCAGAATGGAACTGTGCACGGGAAGCAACGGTGAAATCTCCGCCGCAACTCGTTCGACGAGATGGCTATTTGATACCACGATCAAGCCCGAGGGACGCCATTCCGGGTCAAGCCCGGATGGCGGATGAATAGAACGTTACTGGAGTGTGACTTCCTTGTACTTGCCATAGCTCATCAAGCGATTGAAGCGATCCTGCATCATGCTCGCGGTCGGTTTGCTTTGCACAGTTTTGAGCGCATCCTGCAATGCTTTCTTCACGCTCTGCATGGTCGCTGGATAATCTCGATGCGCGCCGCCCAGCGGCTCGCTGATGATCTTGTCCACCAGCCCCAGCGCTTTCAAACGCGTCGCGGTGATGCCCAGCGTCTCTGCGGCATCAGATGCCTTCTCCGCACTTTTCCACAGGATCGACGCGCAGCCTTCCGGCGAAATCACCGAGTAGGTGCTGTATTGCAGCATCAGCAGCATATCGCCGACCGCTATTGCCAGCGCGCCACCCGAGCCGCCCTCGCCGATCACAGTGCAGATGATAGGCACGCGCAGCTCGCTCATCTCATACAGGTTGCGCCCGATCGCTTCGGACTGGCCGCGCTCTTCGGCGTTCACGCCGGGATACGCTCCGGGTGTATCGATGAAAGTCATGATCGGGATGCTGAATTTTTCCGCCAGTCGCATCAATCGCATCGCCTTGCGATAACCTTCCGGGCGCGGCATGCCGAAATTGCGGATGATCTTCTCTTTGGTGTCGCGGCCCTTTTGATGGCCGATCACCATCACGCTCTGTCCGTTGAATCGCGCCAACCCGCCAACGATCGCCTTGTCGTCGCCAAACGAGCGGTCGCCGTGCAATTCCTCGAAATCGGTGAACAATGCCTCGACATAATCCAGCGTGTAAGGTCGTTGCGGATGACGCGACACCTGCGAGATTTGCCAGGACGAAAGCTTGCTGTAAACATCTTTGGTCAGCGCCTCGCTCTTCTTCGCCAGGCGCGAAATCTCGTCAGCAATATCCAGGGCCGAATCATCCTGTACGTAACGCAGCTGCTCGATCTTGTCTTCCAGCTCTGCTATGGGGCTTTCAAAATCCAAAAATGATACCTTCATGATTGCTCCCCCGCGTAAATTACGGCGCAATGATACTACAAACTGAAGAATCGTTTAATAGTTGCCAGCACCTCGTTATGCCGCTGATGAATTTCTTTATGCAAAGATTCCCCGCCCATATTCTGCGTGGATTCCCAAAAAGACACTGTCACTCCTTGCTTTCTGTTTGCCGCATTCTACACGATTGAATATCCGGCCAGACGCTTGGCATGCCGCCAGAACGCCCATGTATCGCTACTCTTCAAACGCACACGCCAACTGTTATCTCCGCTTAAAATATCCAGCTGCAACTGCTCGATCCTTCCAGCGCACAACGCCTGCCATAAAGGTTGCGCATAACCACTTTCAAATCCCTGCAATGCAGTGCGCCATTCGGCCAGATCGCCACGCAGTAAAGCAGATTGCAAGCCCGTCCACACCAGCAATTGCCTGCCGTTAACTTCTTCTTCACGCCATTGCTTAGGCCATGCCGAAAATGTAACCCCCAAGGCCGTTGCAAACATCTTTGCCAACTCATCATCCGAGCTTATGACATAATAATTTTTTTGTAGCGTGATATTTTCGTTACATCCTTCCCCAAAGAACCACACACTGTTGATAGTCGCTTCGCCGCGCGCTTCGCGAGCATCATTAAGCGGATGAGCGAACAACAGCATCTGCGCCTCGTTGAAAACCTGATGCCAATGCGACGCATCATCGCCAGTCGGCAAAACCCTGCGCACATCGCCGCCGATCACCTGCGAGAGCGGCGTGGTTTGTATGCGCGGCAGCGCATCCAGCCGCACATACCAGCGTTGCGGATGAGGCGCGAAGAATGCCATGCCCTGTCCCGCAAAGTGTTCATTCAGGCTCGCGCACAACGCAATCGCCTCTTCGCTGCCGACTTGCACGCCAGCCATCAGCAGCTGGTCGCGCTGCAAATGCAAATGCACCGGATCGGCGCGCAGCCAGCATCCGGCTGCGAGTCCATCATAGGCAGCAGAGATCGGCGCGATCGGCGTATCGCCTTTAGTTGGGATACCGAACAATTCGCACAGCAAACTTTCCAGCGGAATCGCTTCAAGCTTTTCGCTATGCCCGCGACCAAGCAGCTTTTCCAACACAGGCAAAGACAAACCGCGACTCGCCTCGGCGGCAAAATCTTTAGGCAGGAATAGATCGGGGATGACCAGATGGACGGATTTCATAACGGTTAAGTGTGTACTTTTAGAGGCTAGTCGCATGCTTGGCCAGCCATGATGACACGCCATCCAGCGAACGAAAATCGTCCACCGCCCTGGCATCGACATCAGCAAATCGAGCCTGTGTCATGCGCGCGAGCGCGCGCCCCGGCCCGAGTTCCAGGAACACGCGGCAGCCGCGTTCGTACAATATATCCAGACAGCTTGCCCACTCGATAGTGCGATCCAGTTGCAGTGCCAGCTTCTCGATCGCGGTCTCGCGGCGCACCACCCAAGTGGCATCGATGCCGGCAACGACCGGTGTATCTGGTGCGTTCAACGATGACGCATCGAGCATCACGTGGAACGGCTGAACCGCAGCGCTGAGCAGCAGCGTATGCGATGCCAGCCCCACCTTGAGCCGGGTCAACTTGGCACCGCGTTCCGCGAACACTGTGCTCAACTTTTGCAACGCAGCGTCCTCGCCGCCGATGACAAATTCTTCTTCGCCGATCGCGATCGCGATCCAGGCGCGATGGCCCGCACACATGCGAACCACCTCGTTGCGGCGCAGACCCTGCAACGCCAGCAAACCTCCATGCGTCACGGCAGCAGCCTGATCCATCAGCGCTGCACGCGCAGCGGCGATGCGCGCCAGCTCTGCAACATCAAGCGCACCCGCGCAGGCATAAGCAGCCAGCTCGCCGACGCTGTATCCGCAAAAGGCCGCGGGCTTGGGAGCATCTTGTCGCAGTGCAGTCCAGAGTGCCAACTGGGCCAGGCAGATCAGCGGTTGTGCGATCGCATTACGGAAGATTGTTTCGCGAAGCGTTAGCACTTCGCGCAGGTGCCATCCGAGTGCAACCTCACCTGCATTGATCACTTCGTTGGCAGCCGGATGATCCGCGATCATCTCCAGCATCGCCGGATGTTGCGCACCCTGACCGGAACAAAGAATGGCCAGACTCATAAATGATCCGTTTGTAACTGGTGCACGAACCACGCCGCCGCCAGCAGATCGGCGCAGCCGCCCGGCGACAGATTCTTTATTGAGCACTGGTGATGCAAAGATTCCGCCCGCTGCTGCCAGTCCGTTGCAAACACACTGCCGCGCTCGAGAATATCTTTGGCTCGTGTCTGGATGAACTGCAATCCTTCAGCCCCACCGCGATACAGCACGTTAGTGTCCTGGGTCTCTGCCAACAATACAAAGAAAGTATGCAGCAGCGCAAGCTGAGTCTCCGCTCCGCGATCCAGCGCGCTACGCAAGGCGGGCAGCGCAATCTCGAAGACCGTTGGAAAACCTTGCAGTGCTTCGCCGCGTGCGCCAGTAACGCCGTGGCGGGCCGCCATCAATTGCCCGTGGCTGGGCATCGCGGTACTTGCAACGGCGATGACGCGCAGGTCACGGCTCCAATTCTCAGTCACGATAGTGCGCAGGTTTTCATCGGTCGGCGCGATGTTGCGCGCAGCCGTGCAGCCTGCGGCTGCGGCGAGTATGCCGTGCGTGAAGATCGCGCCCCGGTGCGTGTTGATGCCGCGCGTGGCGCGCAGCATGCGCGACTCGGCAGCGAGGCCGAGTTGCTGTAGCTCGTTAAATTCAACTTCGCGCATCCCTGCTGCGGCAATCGCGACGAAGTAGCCGCGCAGCGAGAACAGGCTGCGCACAAAGGTCGCGGCACTCATGTCGAGATGCGCGCCGTTGTCGCGAAAACTGACCAGCCCGGGCTTGGGATACAGCGCGAGTTCCTGATACAGGCTGCGCACCGCCAAGAGAGCAATATGACGCGCGATGCGGTGGGCGCGGCACCGTGAATCCGGCTCCGCGACAGCGACGATTTTGTGATGCAGATAATTCATGCCAGCATCTCCAGCAGTTCGCGGGTCTCGACCAGTTCTGCGCTGGATGTTCTTTTCACCAATACGCGCTGAGCGTCATCGGATTTCAATGTCGCCCACTCGCGCCAAGACACCGCATTGCTGCCGCCGAACAACACTTCACCGTCGGCGCGCAAACCGCTGGCTTGTTCCCAGTGCGCCAGCAGCTCTATGCCATGCTGCAACTGCGTGTATGATTGCGGATGCCAGAGCAAATCGATGTCGGATTGCGGAGTCAGATATTGCAAACCGCTCAGTGCCTGCCATGCCAGCGAACCGAACACGCGCAGCTCGATATCGATGTTTATTGCCGCGTCATGCAGCTCAGCCAATGCAGGCTGCCACGCAGCAGGTGCATGAGCTATCGCGTCAGCGAGCAACAATGGCGGTGTGTATCGGGTGATGTCGTGCGCGGCCACGCTGAGCGCGATGCGGCATTTGCCTTGCGCAGGTGGCAGTGCCAAGCCCATTGCAATAGCTCCGACTGAAATTGTTTCGAAAACCTTGTTGTCAGGCTGACGTGCAACCACCAGCGGCCTGTCCGCTACCAGCCATGCGGCGAGTTGCGCATGCATCGTGTCATCAGCAACTTGCGCGGCCACAGCCGCGCGGCATTCCGGCCGCAACCACACCAGAGTGTGTCTATTCAATAACAAGGATTCAGGCACTGGACAACACCCGCTTCACAACCGAGTCGGCTAATAATCGTCCGCCGCGCTCCAACCCGCGCTTGCGGCGATGATCTGTCGCGTCGACATGCTCCAGCGCCTTAGTCAGACATGCCGACAGATCGCCTTCCCACAATTCATCGAGCCCGCCCATCGCCAGATAATTTTTCGCGCCGGGCGCGAACACCGGTGACGAGACGCTAAGCTGGGTCAGTCTTTCTTCGCTGATGCGCGTCACGCGCGCCATCGCGGGCAGGCCCATCACGCGTATCTCTGCCTCGGGCAGCGAGGCGCACACATCCGCCATCATGCCGTTGGCGAGGAATCCGCCGGAGAGAGCCTGTTCGTACACCAAGCTGATGATGGGGTGATCCCAGCGGCGCGCCATCTCCACGCACTTCGCCAGATGCGCCATGTAGCCGTTCAGGCCGAGCATCTCGTCGCGATGACGCAGGCGCTGCCCGCTGGTGTCGACCAAAAATAAAATGGGCCTTTCGGGATGCATGCGTATCACCTCGATCACCGCAGCCGCCATCGCGAGCGCGAGCTCGACACCGACCTCGGCGTGATTGGTCGTGCCGATCACCGCGACGATGCGCTCACCGCAATGTCCCTCACCCAGCAACAGGTCGCCATCCTGGCGAACCTGATGACCGGCAGGAAATAGCTGATCGGCAACTTTTCTCCATTCCATCAAGGACACCTCTCAAAATTCATATTTCATCCCAACTGCTGCGTTGCGGAAAAAATTTCTTGCTTACATATAATCCATATGCGGCGTGGCGAAATTTTCCCCGCGCCTTGCATTTGGGCGAACTCTGAATTTTTAGAGGCATCCTTAGCGCGGCCATGTACATCATTTTGCCCTGCGCCCCTGTGCAGCCTTAACGAACTCATCGTTGTCCAGCATCGCAATCGCATCCGGCTCGGCCCAGCCCAGCTCGCGCCAGATGTCGCGGCCATCTTTGCACTTGCCGAAGCGTTGCACCCGCTCGGACAGTATTTCGTGTTCCTGTTCCAGTGCGGCGAGCGTCCATGCATCGCCATTGTTGATGCTTGCAATGATCGCCTGCTGAAAAGCCGCCATGCTGTCCGGCACTATCACATCGCACTCGCCGAGCAAATAGCGGTGCTTGCCACCGACGGTACGCCACACCAGCGCACGGTCGCGTGCATCGTATTCTTCCACACCGCGCGCAGTCTCGATCACTTCCGGGCCGGACAAACCGAGCCTGCCCTCTTCGCTCATGATGATGGTGCTGGCGCAACGCGCGGCGATGCCCATGCCACCGAAGCAGCCGTACTGTCCGCCGATCGCGACGATCACCGGCACACCTGCCGCACGCGCAGACAGGATCGCGCGCATCACTTCCGACACCGCGATCAGCCCCGCATTGGCTTCCTGCAAGCGCACCCCGCCGGTCTCGAGCAGCAGCAACACCGCCGCAGGATGATCGCGCACCGCGCGTTCCAGCACGCCGACAATCTTCGCGCCGTGCACCTCACCTACCGCCCCGCCCATGAAGCCGCCTTCCTGCGCGGCGATGAAGATTTGTTTACCCGCGATGCTGCCCCGGCCGATGACCACGCCATCGTCAAAGGCGGCGGGCAGCTCCAGCGTCGCCAGATGCGGACTGGTCACGCGGGCATCGGCAGGCAGCCATTCATGGAAACTGTCCGCATCCAGCAAAGCGTCGATGCGCGCGCGGGCGTTGCTCTCGTAGTAGCTGCGTGTCATTGTTTTGCTCTCATGTTTTTCTTTGGCCCTTAAAAGTCTCGATCGCCTGATCGAGGCGCAGGCTGACGATGGCCGGTGTCGCGCCCGCATCGTTCACCGATATGCGTATGTCACCGGCACGATGCCGCGTGAAAAAATCTTTCATCACCGCCTGCCAGATAGTTCCAAATCCTCGCGCCGCGGTAGACACCTCGATCTCGCACGCACCGCCGAGCGCCGCCGGTTCCACCATCACTTCGAGATTGCCCGAGCCCAACACGCCGACGATGGCCGTCGCACCTTGTATCGGCGTGCCGTTGTCAAAACGGTATTTTAGATTTTCGATGGTCATGTTGTTTGTGCCTTTACTTTATAGCTGCCGTCATTCTCACATCTGCCGTCATTCCCGCGCAGGCGGAAATCCAGTTGATTCATGAAATCCCCACGAAGTGGGACAACACCTTAAAATATTGTTAACAGTCATAGGGTGGGCAAGCCTCATCTGCCCACCGTTATTGTATTGTCCGCGTGGGCAGATAAAACTTGCCCACCCTACACTCGCTGATCATGCAATCCACAATCGGTCACCAATTCCTGAACCTAACCGGCGGCTGATACAGCCCGCCCGATGCCCTCACTAAATCTTTAATTGAACGAGCGGCGAGCAGATCGCGCGTCGCATCGCGCTTGTCTATGCCCAAATCCTCGGCACGCCGGATCACGCCGCGGTCGCGCAGGTTCTCGACCATGCGCAGGTCGCGGCCCAGGCCCATCTCGGTGTATCCCGCGACGCCGCGTATCGCCTGTTCGCGCTCTTCGGCATTGGCGCACAGCAACAGATTGGCGATGCCCTCCTCGGTGAGGATGTGCGTGACATCGTCGCCGTAGATCATCACCGGCGGGATCGGCATGTTGGCGAATTCGGCCAGCTTCCACGCATCGAGTTCGGCGACGAAGGCGGGTTGCATGTGCTCGCGGAAAGTCTCGACCATCTGCACCACCAGCTTGCGGCCGCGCGGAATTCCGGGTTGTTGGGTTCGTCTTTGCTCACCAGCACGCAGCCAGGCCGGGCTGGCATGACGCCGCCCTGCGGCATCCGCACCCATGTTCGGTGCACCGCCAAAGCCCGAGATGCGATCCAGCGTGGCGGTCGAGCTGTTGCCTGCCAAATCAATTTGCAGTGTCGAGCCGATGAACAGGTCGCAAGCATAGTGGCCAGCCGCCTGCGAGAATGCGCGGTTCGAGCGCATCGTTCCATCCGGTCCGGTGAAGAAAACATCGGGGCGCGCAGCAATATAATTTTCCATGCCAAGTTCGGAACCGAACGAGTGGATAGATTTCACGAAGCCGGCTTCGATCGCAGGTATCATCGTCGGATGCGGATTGAGCGCCCAGTGGCTGCAGATCCTGCCCTTCAGCCCGAGACTCGCCGCATAGGTGGGCAGCAGCAATTCGATCGCGGCAGTGTCGAAACCGATGCCGTGGTTCAGGCGCTGCACGCCATACTCGGCGTAGATGCCCTTGATCGCCATCATCGCCATCAGCACCTGTATCTCGGAGATCTGCGCCGGGTCGCGCGTGAACAGCGGCTCGATGTAATGGGGCTGTGGACTGGGTATCACGAAGTCCACCCAGTCGCCGGGAATATCCACGCGCGGCACCTTGTCCACCAGCTCGTTGACCTGCGCGATCACGATACCATTCTTGAACGCGGTGGCCTCGACGATCGCGGGCGTGTCCTCGGTGTTCGGTCCGGTATACAGATTGCCCTGCGCATCGGCGGACTGCGCGGCCACCAGCGCGACATGCGGCGTCAGGTCGACGAAATAGCGACTGAACAATTCGAGATAAGTGTGGATCGCGCCGATACGTATCTGATTCTTCCCCACCATGCGCGCCAGCCGCGCGGCCTGCGGGCCGGAGAACGAGAAGTCGACTTGCTCCGCGATGCCCAATTCATAAAGGTCGAGATGCTCGGGCAGCGCCAGCACCGATTGCAGCATGTGCAATTTATTCACCCGCGCGGGATCGACGCGCGTCAGCGCCTGCGCCAGAAAATCCGCCTGCTTCTGGTTATTGCCCTCCAGGCACACGCGGTCACCCGGTTCGATCACGGACTCGAGCAAAGGCACTGCCATATCTGCCGGCACCACCTTGTCGCGCAGCGATGCGCCCAGCGCCGCTGCAGCGCGAGACAACTTCCGGTTGCGTCGCTGACGTTCGTGATCCCAGATTTTTTCGGTGGGGTTCGGCATGTTATGTTGGGTGTCTGTTTTTATTCTGATTTATTTGTTGGTATTAAATAAGGGGCTGAAGTAGATTAGCACTAAATATCAGCCCACTCCTTAAGTAATTTCAGTTGTTGTTTTGGCGTTCCATAGTTAAATCTGAACTCACATTCCTTGAGGAATAGTGGGAACGATTCTTTAGGAATGCCGTTGTAC
>JANXXH010000130.1 GCA_025350705.1 Gallionella sp. | reverse complement strand
AGGCTCTGGAGATCCAGCCCGATTATGCCGAGGTGCATTGCGCTCTGGGGGTGGCTCTGAAAGAGCTCGGTCAACTCGATGGCGCAGTGGAGAGTTTCCAGAAAGCGCTGGAGATCGATCCGGATTTAACCGAGGCCCATGTCAATCTGGGCAATACCATGCATAGCCTATTGCAGTTTGAAAGTGCGGTGGTATGTTACCGGCGTGCTCTGACAATCAAACCCGATTACGCTGAAGCTCATAGCAATCTAGGCGGTGTACTGCAAGCTGTTGGACAACTCAATGCTGCTGTCGCATGTTATCAACGTGCTCTGGACCTCAAACCCGACTTTTCCGGAGCGCATTGTGGCATGGGACTTGCGTTACACAACCTAGGCCAGTTCAAAGATGCGGCAGCAAGTTGTCACCGCGCCCTGAAACTTAACCCCGATTTTGCCGAAGCGCATAACAATCTGGGCAATACCCTGCAAGAACTCGGGCAACTTGAAGAGGCAATAGCATGTTATCGGCGCGCGCTGGAGATCAAACCTGATTTTACCGAGGCTCATAGTAATCTGGGCGGGGTGCTGCATACCCTCGGACAATTTGAAAGCGCGGTGGTGTGTTACCAGCAGGCATTGGAAATCAAACCTGATTATCATGAAGCACGTAGCAATCTGTTGTTTGTCTTGAACTACTACGCCAACCATACGCCTTCGTATTATCTCGAACAGGCACGCCAGTATGGCCGGATGGTTACAGAAAAAGCGGGTACACGTTTTTCCACTTGGCAGTGCGACGTTCGACCTGAACGCCTGCGTGTCGGATTGGTGTCGGGCGACCTGTATGAACATCCAGTGGGATATTTTCTGGAGGGTCTGTTAGCTCACATCAACCCTGCTCGTGTCGAGTTGATCGCTTACCCGACACACCACAAAGAAGATGAGCTCTCCGCACGCATCCACCCATATTTTTCCGCATGGCAATCCTTGTTTGGCAAAAGCGATGCTGTTGCTGCCCATTTGATCCACGCCGATGGCGTGCATATTTTGTTAGATGTCTCTGTCCATAGCAGATACAACCGCCTGCCGATGTTCGCCTGGAAACCTGCTCCGGTACAAGTTTCGTGGCTGGGTTTGCCGTCCACGACCGGGGTAGCGGAAATGGATTATGTGCTCGGTGACCCTCATGCCATTCCCACCGAATACGAAAACCACTTTTCGGAAGCTGTGTGGCGGATGCCTGAAAGCTGCTTGTGCCTTACCATTCCGGCCTCACCCGTGAATGTCGCTCCGCTTCCTGCCCTTTCAACGGGATATGTGACCTTCGGAAGCTTCAACAACCTGACCAAGATGAACGATGCCGTGGTGGCTGTGTGGGCGCGCATACTCAAATCGGTGCCCAACTCACGGCTGCTTCTCAAGACGAAACAATTGAATGATCCGCTTGCCTGCGAGCAGACCCGCCAGCGTTTTGCTGTCTGTGGCATTGCACCCGACAAGCTGTTACTGGGCGGGACACTAGCCTCCCGCGATAATCATTTGGCTGCATACAACAAAGTAGATATCGCTTTGGACACCTTCCCCTATCCCGGGGTCACGACCAGTGTCGAAGCCTTGTGGATGGGAGTGCCTGTGTTGAGTATGCTTGGCGACCGATTCCTTACACGCACTGCGGGAAGCATCGCCCACAATGCCGGATTGCCCGACTGGATTGCTGCTAACGAGGACGACTATGTGGCCAAAGCCGTGGCTCGCACGGAAAATCTGGATCGCTTGGCAGCCCTGCGTGCCGGATTGCGCCAGCAGGTGCTGGCATCGCCATTGTTCGACGCACCGCGCTTTGCCCGGAATTTCGAGGAGGCGCTGTGGGGAATGTGGCAACATTACCAGGTTCAACAAGGAAAACCGGCATGACTCAACGATCCTCCGCGGAAAGGTTACCAGATGGGAATATTTGATCGGCTCCGCTCTGCCGGGCAAACTGTTGCAAACGGCACCGGGGTCAGGACAGAAACCTCCGAACAGGATGCGACTCGTTTGATCGAAGAGGGCCATGCTCTTGAAGCGGAGGGCAAGCTCGACGAGGCGATGCAGCGCTATCTGGAGGCCATCCGTCTGGCGCCGAATCCGGCGCGTGCCCACCTCAATCTGGGCAATGTCTTGTTGTTGAAGGGTGACTTGCCGGGTGCGCTGGATGCTTTCAGGACTGCAATCAAATTCAAACCGGATTATGCCGGGGCTTATTACAACATCGGGAATGCTCTGATGGGCAATGACCAACTCGATGAGGCGGTGGCAAGCTACCGCCGGGCTCTGGAAATCCAACCCGAATATGCCGAGGTGCATTGCGCTCTGGGGGTTGCTCTCAAAGAGCTCGGTCAACTCGATGGCGCGGTGGAGAGCTTCCAAAAAGCGCTGGAGATCGATCCGGATATGGTCGAGGTAAAATTAAATCAGGGCTCGCTACTTCTCTCCCAAGGCCGATACCTTGAAGCATGGCCCAAGTACGAAGCTCGCTACGATCAAAGTTATACGGCACGGCAATCCATTCCACCCAATCTCCCTTTTCCCAAGTGGCAAGGTGAACCGCTGGCTGGCAAGTCCATCGTAGTCTGGCCCGAGCAGGGATTTGGCGACGAAATTCAATTTGCACGATATTTTCCCATGCTCAAGGCTCTGAAAGTCACCTGCCTCACTTTAGTCTGCAAGCCGCCACTTAGAGCATTACTGGAACAGGTCGAGGGCGTGGATGTGATGATTCCCATCTCGGAAGCAGCATCTTTGCCATTTCACGACTACTGGACTTTTCCGATGAGCTTGCCCCAGCACTTTTCCACCACACTCGAGACCATTCCAGCCAAGCTGCCTTATCTGAGCGCTCCGCCGGAAAAGTTGAATCTGTGGCGCAATCGATTGCCCACGAGTGGACTGAAGGTGGGGTTGGTCTGGAAGGGAAATATGACCCCCAATCCCCACCGTTCCCTGCCAGATCTTTCCACACTGGCACCCCTATGGTCAGTGCCGGGTGTGACTTTCATCAGCCTGCAGAAGGGGCCGGGCGAGGAAGAGGCCGCAACGCCACCGGCTGGTCAGCCGATACTCCATCTTGGGTCAGACATCCTGGACTTTGCCGATACCGCATCCATCGTGACACAGCTAGACTTGGTGATCTGCATCGATACAGCCATTGCCCACTTGGCAGGGGCATTAAACAAGCCTTGCTGGATGTTGTTGCCTGCTATCGGCGTTGACTGGCGTTGGCTTCACGAACGAACGGACTCGCCTTGGTATCCCGGTGTGATGAGACTCTTCCGGCAAACAAAGTCAGGCGGCTGGTCGGCGACCATCGGCGAGTTAACCCGAGCACTGGAAACTTGGGTTGAAGAGCACAAAAACACCACCTAGATGCAGCTTAACTTATTTTATGGAGTTACAAGGGACTGGAATTCCGGAGCGTTGATTAATTTTCCGAGAGTTTTTTGGACTGCCACCATGTATTGGTCTGCGATTATTTGGCAGTCAGCTAATTTATTTGGGCCAGCGTTGAATTCATAATGTTGGGTAATATAAACCGATTTTCCATTCGATGAATTGAGGCGCACCCCGATGTCCCAATTGCTAAGATAGATGGTGCGCAACGTGGAAAGTGAAAGTTTTTCAACGACTCCTGTGAGTGTAATTTTCGGTGCTTTATCATCAAACATATCCGCCTGTTTCAGTTCCTCGACGAGCGCCTTTTGAATATAGCCCTCAAAACCCGTACTGTCAGGCTTCTCGACTACCCCAGCAACAACGCGGCAACTATTGTCAAACTCGGCAGTTTTCGTAAACGGGCCTACGTTAATATTGCTGCCCCCGCTTTTTTTTAACGCCTCGGTATTTTCCTGAGAAACGCTGTAACGTTGTGGCATGTACGAACATGCGCTAAGGACAAGTACCGATACAGCGACAATGATTCTTTTCATCACTTCTCCCTTCAATTTAACAATCAACGACTGCCACAGATTTAGTCTGCATTGCCCCGACCCTTAGCTCAGGTTACGCCCACTACTACCGAACTGTCGACAACTTCCCCGTGCAGTCCAATAGTCAACGACAAAGTATCTTTGTAATAGTCTTAAGTGAATTCGCCTGAATACGAAAGAGAGTTCAAGTTTAAAGTAAAATGCCTAGCTTGAAGAATACCTGATTGGATATCTGGTATTCAAGTCGTTTTCTGTCTCTGTTGTTCAATCTCTGCATCGCTGTATCGATCTAGAGTTATGTAGAAGAACCTGTGTGAATCTGCGAAATCTGCGGACTCATTTCCTCTGTTGAATATATTCTAATCGCCACCCATCCCCGACATGCGTTGAATCACCTTGACCACCGCCGCCGAATCCAGATCAGTGTCGCCAGTGCCCATCAGTGCGTTGAGATGCTGGGTGACCAATGCCGTTGCGGGCAGCGCCACACCCAACTGGTGCGCGGTTTCCATCACGATGCGCATATCCTTCTGGTGCAGGCCGACCTTGAAGCCGGGTTTGAAATCGTTGCCCAACATGCGCTTGCCATGCACTTCCATGATTTTGCTGCCGGCGAATCCGCCCATCAGCGCCTCACGCACTTTGGCCGGATCGGCGCCATTCTTGCGCGCAAAGGTCAGCGCCTCGGCCACCGCTTCGATGGTCACCGCCACGACGATCTGGTTGCATGCTTTTGCCACTTGCCCCGCGCCGTGGTCGCCGATGTGAACGATGTTCTTGCCCATGTACTCGAACAGCGGTTTGATGCGCTCGAACACTTTGGTTTTTCCGCCGACCATGATGGACAGAGTGGCGTTGATCGCGCCGGTCTCGCCGCCGGAGACCGGCGCGTCCAGCATGTCGACGCCCTGCTTCGCCAAACGCTCGGCAAAAACTTTCGTCGCAGTCGGCGAGATCGTGCTCATGTCGACGATCACACTGCCACTGCGTGCAGCTTTGATGATACCTGGGGCAACGCCATGCTCACCAAAAATCACACTTTCCACATCCGGCGTGTCGGACACCATCGTGAAGATCACGTCGGCATGTTTGGCGACTTCAGCGGCCGTAGCACACGCGATGGCGCCCGCCTCCGTCAGCGGATGCAATGTTTCCGGACGTCGTGCATAGGCCCATAGCTTGTGCCCGCCCTTCATCAGATTGAGAGCCATGGGGCGACCCATGATGCCGGGGCCGATGAATCCAATATTAATCGTCATATCAATTCTCCTTAACCCAATGTCGGCATCGTCAGCGTGGAACCACTGCGCTCCTCCACTTCCGGCCAGCGCGTGGTAACTGCTTTAGTGCGAGTGTAGAAATATACCCCTTCCATGCCGTGCATGTGCAGGTCGCCGAACAGCGAGGATTTCCAGCCGCCGAACGAGAAGAACGCCATCGGCACCGGAATAGGCACATTGATGCCGACCATGCCGACCTCGATCTCGTTCTGGAAGCGCCTTGCCGCCGCACCGGAGGCAGTGAAGATCGCGGTACCGTTGGCATATTGATTTGCGTTGACGATGTTGATCGCCTCATCGAGACTGGCAACACGCAACACGATCAGCACCGGGCCGAAGATTTCTTCGCGGTAAATGGTCATCTCTGTGCTGACGTTATCGAACAATGTCGGGCCGACGAAGAATCCTTTGTCGTGACCCGGCACCTTGATGCCGCGCCCGTCGGTGACAAGTTTGGCGCCTTGCTGCACTCCGCTGTCTATGTAGCCGACGATCTTGTCGCGATGTTGTGCCGAGATCACCGGACCCATATCGACACCTTTTTTGTTGCCGGGGCCGACCACCAGTTTCTCGGCTCTGGACTTCAATTTAGTCACCAGCTTGTCGGCGACATCGCCGACCGCGACCACGGTGGAGATCGCCATGCAGCGCTCGCCCGCGGAGCCGTAGGCTGCGCCCATGATCGCGTCGGCGGTAAAATCCAGCTCTGCATCCGGCAATACGACGGCATGGTTCTTCGCGCCGCCCAGCGCCTGCACGCGCTTGCCGTGATGCGCTGCGGTCTCGTAGATATATTTCGCGATCGGTGTCGAACCGACGAAAGAAATGGAACGCACATCGGGATGCATCAACAACGTATCGACTGCTTCCTTGTCGCCGGGCACGACATTGAACACGCCGTCGGGCAGACCCGCCTCCTTGAATAACTCGGCCATGCGCAAACTGCACGAAGGTACTTTTTCGGAAGGCTTGAGGATGAAGGTGTTGCCGCAGGCGATCGCGATCGGGAACATCCACATCGGCACCATTGCCGGAAAGTTGAATGGCGTGATGCCCGCGCATACGCCTATCGGCTGCAGCATGGAATGACAATCGACGCCGCGTCCCACATTCTCGGCATGCTCGCCCTTGAGCAGATGCGGCGCGCCGATAGCGAACTCCACCACCTCGATGCCGCGCTGCACCGAACCTGTGGCGTCTTCCAAAGTCTTGCCGTGTTCTTCACTGGCGAGCTGAGCGAGTTCGGCGCGATGCGTTTCAAGCAGTTCGCGGAATTTGTTCAGGATGCGGCTGCGGCGCAACGGCGTGGTATCGCGCCAGGCCGGGAATGCAGCCTTGGCCATAGCAATTGCTGCTTCCACATCCTCGCGGCTGGCCAGCGGAACCTGGCGGATTGTCTCACCTTTCGCCGGGTTGGACACATCGGCAAAGCGTTTGCTGCGGCTCGCAGTGCGCTGGCCGTTGATCCATAATTGTAAAATTGGTTTTGTCATATTGTTCTCCTATTGCACCAAATCCATTCTGTCAGGAACCGTGCGCTACTTATAAAGATTTACCTTTGATATAACGGAATTCTTGTGACTCACCTGCATACCCCCATGAGTCAGCACGAACCTCATGTATGACTATACAGCTCGCCGGATCGAGGCGACCCAATGTCGCCTCAAATTCAGCAAAAGCTTTATTTATATAGTCGGCTTTTTCGTTTTTCGTGTTTGTTCCTTCTGTCACTTTAATGTCGAGGTAAAAAGTTTTTGCATCTTGCGATGAAATAGATGTACCTCCAATGAACCACTGATAAACTGGCATGTATTCAATTGCAACCGAAGTAAGTTCTTTTTTCTTGTGCAATACATCGGCAGTCAGCTCGGTCAGGAAAGCCGCTACCTTGTTTGTCGTTTCAACAGATTGTGGTGCGCAAATCTTGACGTTCAAATATGGCATATCGCCTCCGTAATTATTTCGACGAGGAAAGATTGATGTAGCGGCAGTTGGTCTCGCGGATGAACATTGCTCCAAACAAACCAGCGACGGCAAAGCCCAGCATGATGCCCAGGCCGGTCTGATAATTCTGCTCCGAATAGACCCGCGCACCCGCCAGCAGCTTGCCATCCCAGCCCTGATCCATGGACCATCCCACCAGCGGCTGCAATACCGCCGCGCCGAGAAAGGAACCGGTATTGACGACACTGGTCGCCATGCCGGACAGCGAAGGGGGATTCACTTCCTTGACGCTAGCCCAGGTCAGCGTGAATCCCGACGCTCCCACACCCATCAACGCAAACAACGAATAGCTGAGCGCAGCTGACAGATGCCATGCGAACACGATAGGCAACCAGCATAATACGTACACAACGATGCCGCCGACGATCACCGGCACACGCTTGCCGATCCGGTCGGAAAGTGTGCCGCACAACATCGCACCGACCGCGAACGAGAACAGCAGCAGCATCGTGTGATTGGCGGCGACATTGCGTTCCATGCCGTAGACGTCGCGCAGATAGGGCACACCCCACAGGCCCGCAAAAGCAAACAGGCTGCCGCCGATGCCCAGATTGGGCAGGAAGCCCGGCCAGCTGGCGCGGTTCTTCATCACCTCCCGCAGGCCGTCGAACCAGTGACCTTGATGCGGCGGATGCGCTGGGTTGCCGTCCAGTTCGCGCATCGACGGCAAACCCGCTTCACCGGGATGGCTGCGCACCAGCAACCACGCCAGCACGGCCAACACTATCGAGAATATTCCGACCGCGACGAACACATTACGCCAGGAAGTTTGTGATACCGCCCACACCAGCGGTGTGGCGGCGAGCACCGAGCCCAGGTTGCCGAGCAGGATGGACATGCCGCCGACGGTGCCGAAATGCCGGTCATGGAACCACACTGAATTCAGTTTCATCAGCGAGATGAACATCGAGGAAACGCCCAGACCGATCAGTATCCGTCCAACTGTCGCAACAGCCAGCGTATCAGCCATGCCGAACAACAGCGAGCCCACACCCGCGAGTGCTGCGCCGATCGCGACGATCTTGCGTATCCCCAGCGTATCGGCCATCACACCGACCGGTATCTGCATCACCGTGTAAGTGTAAAAATAAGCCGCCGCCAATGCGCCAAGTGCAGCGCCGCTGGCGAGGAAGGACTGTTGTAAATCGGTTGCAATCGCTGCCGGTGCCATGCGGTGAAAAAATGCCAGCATGTAACCCGTCACCACCAGCGTGTAACTGGTCCAGCGGAGACGACGCATGCGGCGATGGATGTTTGTGGTCATTAAAAATTCATCTTTCGGGCAAGTCGCTGGTTATGCGCGGCTCCTTGCGGTACCCGCGCGACACGGTGGGGGCGCAGTCCTCCAGTGCGGGGGCGCGGAGCAGCAGGACTACCCGCCCCATATACTTCGTATCGCCGTGTCCAGCCTGCCATCCCGAAATTCTGAATTTGGTTTCGATTTTCTATGAAATCCTACTAGCTGTCTTATCTTCTCATATCCCATATATTTCCCTGAGACGGGAGGGGCTTGTGTAATTACTACCATCTGTCGCAATCAATTTTTCTGAAAGCTTAATCTTAGGAATTTTATGTCTTTTAGGATATGCCTCAATTAAACTCATTCCATGCAATTTAAATGCTATTGCAACTCGAATCTTAGGTGACCACGAAAGGCGCTTGTCCGAAAGTTTTTTATCTAAATAACTCTTGCAAGCCTTAACAAGCTCAAAGTATTCAGGACTTCTTCTATTTGTATATTTCATTGCAAAGGGGATGGTATCTACAAGAAGAAAGCCTTTTTCAGCCAAAAGTTTAAATCGTGATTCGACTGATTCTGTATTTGGAATGTGGAAGGCATTTAGAACTCTTCGTGACCATTGTCCATGCAAGTCTTTATAGAAATATTTACCCGTGCAAGGTACAGCCTCTGCAATCAAAAGGTAGCGAATTTTCTTGCCACGGAGACGTACTAAGTTCTTTTTCCATGCCATTTCACAACGCTTATAAATATCCTCCAGTTCGCTAATTTTTTGCTCACTGAGTTCTTCTTTCGCAAATAGCGAGCCCAATGCTTTTCGGGCGGATTTATATTCTTTAGGGTTAAGGCCAAATTTTGTTTTCATTATTTAACCCGCCCAATATGTAAGCGACAAACAACTTGAGCAACACCGCATTGCGACGGAGTTTGGATTTTTAGAGATACCCTTAATGCGCGGCGCCCAGATACGCCGCCTTCACCGCTGGGTCGTTGCGCAACTGTTCCGCCGGGCCGTGCACCGAGATGCGGCCATTCTCCAGCACATAACCGTAGTCGGCGACATCCAGCGCGGCGGCAGCGAACTGTTCGACCAGCAGCATCGTGATGCCGCGCGACTTCAATTCGCGGATGATGCGGAACACTTCTTTCACCAGCAACGGAGCCAGGCCCATCGAAGGCTCGTCGAGCAGCAATACATCGGGGTTGAGCATCAGCGCGCGGCCCATCGCCAGCATCTGCTGCTCGCCGCCGGACAATGTGCCGGCCAGCTGGTTCTCGCGCTCCTTGAGCCGCGGAAACAGCTCGAACACGCGCGCAAGATCGCCCTGCACGTCGCCGCGCGGCCTGCCATAGGTCAGGCGCGGAAAGGCTCCCAATAACAAATTATCTCTGACCGGCAATGAAGCGAACACGCGCCGTCCCTCCGGTGAATGCGCGACGCCGGTGCGCGCGATCCTGTTCGACGACATGCCGGTGATGTCCTTGCCGTTCAGCGTGATGCTGCCGCTAACCGGTTTGATCATGCCGGAGACCGCGCGCATCGTCGTGGTCTTGCCTGCACCGTTGGAGCCGATCAGCGTGACGACCTTGCCTTGCGGCACGTTAACCGAGATGCCATGCAGGACTTCGACTTTCCCGTAGGCAGCATGCAGATTCTGAATTTGTAGCATCACTGTCTCCCTATGCGGCGCTGCCGCCCAGATACGCCTCGATCACTTTCTCGTCGGACTGGACGATGGCCGGGGTGCCTTCCGCGATCTTCTGGCCGAAGTCCAGCACCGTGACTTTGTCGCAGATGCTCATCACCACGTCCATGTGATGTTCGATGAGTATCACGGTGATGCCGTGGCCGCGTATCTTGTTGATCATCACGATCAACTCCTTGATGTCCGGCGCGGTCAGGCCGGCAGCCGGTTCATCGAGCAGCAACAAGCTGGGGTTCAGCGCCAGCGCACGGGCAATTTCCAGCAGGCGCTGTTTGCCGTATGGCAGATTGCGTGCTTCTTCATTGGCGAGGTCGGCAAGGCCGACGAACTTCAGCAAGCTGGCGGCGCGCACTCTTGCCGCAAGCTTTTCTTTGCGGCAGCGAGGCGTATGAAACACGACATCAAGCAAGCTATGGCGATAAGTGTGGTGCAGGCCGACCAGCACGTTTTCGATCGCGGTCATCTCGCCGAACAACTGCACATTCTGGAACGTGCGTGCGATGCCCTCTCCGGCGATGGATGAGGGTGTTGCGCCGGTGATGAGTTTGCCGTTGAATTCGATCTCGCCTGCGGTCGGTTTGTAGATGCCGGTGAGCACGTTCATGATGGTGCTCTTGCCTGAACCGTTCGGCCCGATCAGGCCATGTACCGAGCCTTTGGCGATGTCAAGATTGACTTCGTTCAAGGCCTTCAATCCGCCGAATTGCATCACGATGTTGCGCGCTTCCAGCAAATGTCCTCTGGCGGTAACCGGATGATCCGGCACCGACCATATATGGTGCTTGTCGCCGTGATCCAATATCTCTTCATGACGATGTATCCACTGCGGACGGACTCTGTGTACGATACTGCGCAGGAAGCCCATGATGCCATTCGGCAGGTAATACACTACGAACAGGATCATCACGCCGAATATCGTCAGGCGGTGATCGGTGATGTTTTCCATGAAGTAGCCTGACACTGCCAGGACGATGGTAACCAGCAACGGTAGCGTTACTTGTTTCAGCGTGCGCATGCCGACTGCCACTGCATAAGCCGAGTACACTACCGTGATTACAGCGATGCCGATCGAGATCTTGCGGAACAGTTCGATATCGGAAAGCACATTCGGCAGCATCACGACGATGATCGCCCCCAGGATCGGGCCGCTGCGTGTTTTGCGTCCCCCCATGATGACCGCCAGCAAGAACAGGATGGTCAACTCGAAGTTGTAGGTATTGGGCGAGATGTATTCCTCGGAATAGGTAAACAGGCTGCCGGCCAAACCCGCGATGCCCGCGCTGAGAACAAAGGCGTAGACCTTGTAGCCATACACGCTCACCCCCATGCAGTCCGATGCGATCGGGCTGTCGTGCAAGGCTTCGAACGCGCGCCCGAGGTGAGATTTGAGTATGCGCTGCACGACAAAGAGAGCCGCCACCAAGGCTATCAGCACGATGTAGTAATAGTCGGTGCCGGTGATGTGGTGGCCGAAAAATACCGGTTTGCGTATCGAGAGTCCCATCGGCCCGTTGGTCAGGAAAGTCATTTCATTGATCAAAATCTGGATGATGGTGCCGAAAGCCAATGTCACCATCGCCAGATAAGGGCCGCTCACACGCAACGCCGGCAATGCGAGTATGGCGCCGAATAAAGCGGTGACGACGACGCTCGCCGGTACCGCAAGCAAAAATGGAACACCCAGCTGAAAATTGAGTACGCCGGCGGTATAGGCACCGATCCCGAACAGTGCAGCGTGACCTAGCGAGACTTCACCCACATAACCCACCACGATATCGAGACCGAGCAGCAGTATCGCGTAGATACCGATCACCACCATCAGATGAATATAGTAGGGATTCGGCCAGAGCGAGGGCAGCAACGCCGCCAATGTTATGGCCAGAACGATGGAAATTTTCTTGGTTACACTCATCTCATACTTTCTTGATGACAGACTTGCCAAACATGCCCGCCGGCTTGATCGCCAGAACCAGCAGTAACAATAACAACCCTGGCACGTCCTTGTAACCTGTGGAAATGTAATAACCGGTGGTGGTCTCGGCGATGCCCAGGATCAGTCCGCCAACGATGACACCCATGCCGCTGTTGAGGCCGCCGATGATGGCAACCGCAAAAGCTTTCAGGCCCAGCACCGCGCCCATCGTCGCGCCGGTAAGCGTCAGCGGAGCGACCAGCACGCCCGCAAAAGCTGCGGTCATCGAACTCAACGCGTAAGAAAAGGTGATCACCACGCCGGTATTGATGCCCATCAATCCGGCAGCATCGCGGTCATTGGAGGTTGCCACCACGGCCTTGCCGTAGATGGATTTGCGGTTGAATATTTCCACTGCCAGCATGATCGCCAACGCACCCACCACGACCAGTATTTCCATCGGCAGCACTCTGATACCGAAGAACTGCAGGGGCGCCGTAGGCAGCGGCGAAGGAAACGTGAGGTCGTCGTGCCCCCAGATATTTTCGGCGACGTTCTTGAAAATGATGGCCAGCGAAATGGTGGTCATGATCCAGCCGAATTCGGATTTTGTCTTTAACGTGGGCAGCACTCCAACGCGTTCTACAAATACACCTTGCAATGCGCCAAACACCATAACCAGAGGGATCATCAGCCAGTAGTTAATGTGACCGACCAGCGTGAGTCCAACCAGCGCGCCCAACATCAGCGCTTCGCCCTGACCGAAGTTCAGTGTGCTCGATGTGGCAAAGGTAAGTTGATAGCCAAACGCGATCAAACCGTAAATCATGCCGAGCGCGATGCCGCTCACTATGAGTTGTGCAAGGATTTCCATGAAAATGCTCCGTCGTGTGCTATTTGGGCCGGGGACTACCCCGGCCCAAAAGCTGATTACCAAAAATGCCACACAAAATTATTGCAGCAACTGCCGATTACTTCCTGGCTTTATCCGTTGCTATTTCACGCACTTCAATACTATTGTCGAATTATTTGGCACGCACCACATGACCATCCTTGACTTCGCCCATCACCACCATATCCATGGTGATCGCTTCATGGTTGTCATGAGTATAGGGATGATCATAAGTA
Organism: Gallionella sp.; assembly: GCA_025350705.1. Lineage (GTDB taxonomy): Bacteria > Pseudomonadota > Gammaproteobacteria > Burkholderiales > Gallionellaceae > Gallionella. Next base: position 28,153 of record JANXXH010000130.1, on the reverse strand, counting down.
GTCACTACGCCTTCGATCTTTTCTTTCAGATTTTCCAGCGCTTCGCGAATCTTCACGCCATCGGTATTCCCAGCCTGTTTGATCGCAGCTGCGAGGATATACATGGAATCGTAACCCTGTGCTGCGGAAACGGGTGAAGGTATACGGCCGTTCGGCGGATTGTAGGCTTTCAAGTACGCTTCGATGAATGCCTTACGCTTTGGTGTGTTTGGCTCCTGGATGAAAGTTTGCGGCATACGCGCACCTTCGCCATTCTTGCCGGCGTTGTCGATAAAGTTACCCATGGACAAGGTCCAGCTTCCCATCATTGGAACTTTCCAGCCCAGCTTCTCCATGCCATTAGCGATCTGCGCCAACTCAGGTCCAATCGCATAGGTCAGGATAGCCTGTGCGCCGGCTTCCTTGGCCTTGAGCAACTGTGCGGTCATGTCGGTATCTTTAACGTTGAACTTTTCCACCGCAACTGGCTTGATGTTCTTGGCCGCCAGCGCCTTTTCCAGATCCTCACGTCCCAGCTGACCGTAGTTGGTGGAATCAGCCAGGATCGCCACCTTGGTGAACTTGCGATTGTCGATGGCTTCCTTGACGATCATTGCAGACTGGATAGTGTCGTTGGCGGAACTGCGGAATATGTAGTTGTCAGCAAACTCCGGCGGCAGGAATTGCTTGGTAACGATAGAACCCGTCGCTACGTTGTTAAGTACCGGAATCTTGGCTTCCTGATAGAAGCGTTGCGATGCCAAGGAAACACCGGTATTGATGTAGCCGACGGTAGCGACAACTTTTTCCTTGTTGATCAGCTCCTGGGACACTTGCACACCACGCTCATTCTTGGCTTCGTCGTCACGTTCGACCAGCTCGATCGGGCGGCCAAGCACGCCGCCCTTGGCATTGATCTCGGCAGTTGCAAGCCTTACACCGTCACGCATGGAACCGCCCATCGGGCTGGAACCGCCAGTGTATGGGCCGGAAACGCCGATCCTGATCGGATCGGCAGCAAAAGCGGAAAAGGATGCGGCCAGTGCAAAAGCGGTGATTACAGTTTTAATTTTAATGTTCATATTTCACTCCTCGGTTAAGGTAAATCAAACAATATTCAGGAACCAATAACACCTGCCGACTACACACAACAACAGCTTATTCATACAGACTTGTAACACTTACCGCAAAAATACTTTCAATAATAAACGCCACTTGTCTGACTTTACAACATTCGCTCTCTCTCAGGTTAAGTCCAGCAATTACAATGCAACCAGTTCAATACCCGCCAGTCGGCCATATGCCATTGCCAATGCTTGATCATCACCGACATTGCCGGGAAAAATAACCACCGGCAAATCCGGATAACGCGGATGATCAGACGGACAGCATACCACCGAACATCCCGGCAAAATCTGACCAACTACACGCGAAGTGCGCAATGCCAAACCTGAACTTAATACGTCATTGGACGTGATGCCGCCTTTGCTGATCAGAAAACCCAAGGTCTTGGGCAGGTTACGCACCAGCTCCATCAGGAAGGCAGAAACCATATCACCAAACGCCAGCCGCGTTGCCTGGTCAGAAAATACTTTTTCCAAGCGACTAGTAAAAACCACGGGCGTCTTACCCGCAGCATGACTCTGCTCGCACTTGCGGACGATGTCTGCCAGCAGCACTTCATGATTTGCGGGCAATTGTTCCACATTCACTTCGATAGATGCAACACTTGGCATCTTGAGCAGTCGTTCAAGTTGCAAAGTGGTCTTCTTGACATGAGAACCAACGATGACCGCCCCCGGTCGCCCACCGCGCACATATTTCGCCATGTCCTGTGCAGCCACGGGCTGGCCCGGCAGGCGTGCCAGCGCGGTGAGCAGACTCGCTGCACTGCGGAAAAGGAAGCGCTTGCCATTGCTGGCTGCCACACGTAACTGTTCGGCAAAATGATTTAAATCGCTCTGATTCTCGGCATCCACCACACAGCACACATTGTCATGCAGCAGCATCAGGCGCGGCATGCTGTCGCCGCGCACATCGCGCAAAAGGAAACGCTCGACCTGGGCCGCCTTGATGCGCCCGGCCGTTTTCTCCTCGACATAATCCGGCAGATAGCTGTATCGATAGCCAAACACCGAGTCACGCGCGAACTCGGTTTCATGCACCGGCGTTTCCTTGCCACTCACCAGCAGATAGTGAATGCTGTCGCGCGTAAGGCGGCCACCCTCGAAAAATGCCGGCACCAGGAAGTGCGCATCGAACGGACCCAGTTCCTCCGCGATCACATCGGTCTCCACCGGGTAGTGACCGCGCAAGGTCGAGTCCGAACGGCTGACCAGAATGGGATTGACGTTGAGTCCGCTTTTCGTTAACTCTGCCAACGCCAGCTTCAGGTTCGTGCACACCTCGCGGGTAATATCCGCCGCTGGCTTGGCCGCCATGCCACGGGTATTGGTCAACACAAAAAACAACGGCGAAGCGTCGATTATCGCCTCACGCAAAGTCTCCGTGTCCCAACGCGTCAACAGCAAACAGCTATGCACCGTTTGCGAGCCGGTAGGGTCATCATCCAGAACGATGATTTTGGTTTCTGACATATTTTATTTCAAGCAGCATTCACTTCAAAAAAATGCCAAGATTTTCATCTTGGCAAAGGGGAGTGTTCAGCCTTTCAGCACCTTGACACGTTTGACCATCGCATCTGCGGTCAGGCCATTGAACTCCATGATCTCGGCCGGGCTTGCGGTCGTCTCGCCGCGCTTCCAGGCAAAGGTATCGCGCTTGGTTGCACGAGTGCGCAGCAGTGCGGGCTCCAGCACTGCACTTGGACCACCGCTAACGCCCAGCAATACATCGCCGTCGAACAGAGCGTTGAAATGGGCGTCATCCATGAACTTGTTGTCCGGCTCCGACACGGTGTCCCACGATATGTCGGTAGGACGATACAGGCGGCGCGGATTCACGATCGCAACGATACGCACCTTGTAACCCTCCGCTTCCAGCTTGTCTCTGGCCTCGAATACCGGCAGGAAGATCATGTCGCCGGTAACCGCGAACACCACGGTGCCTTTGCTGCCACCCATGTTTGCAAAGTTGGGGCTCTCGTGAATAGTTGCCGCACCCTCTTCCACTGCGTGCCTGGCTTCATCAACGCTCATGTAAACCGGCAACGGACTTTTTGACGCGATGATCACCATGCACTTGTTGAAGCTGTTGGTGGCATATTCATAAGCTGCCTGGATCGCATTCGCATCGCATGGGAACAACGGGTAAGTGTTGCCGTTGCGCATCTGGGCAGCGAAGTAATTCTCGATCTCCGGTCGCTGATGCGTCCAGCCGTTGCGCCCCTGCTCCAGCGCACCCGCAGTGAACATCGTGACGATGGAAGGCGTCTTGCGGCGCAACTCGGCCATCGCCTGTGCCACGGTCTGCACGATGGGCCAGCCATTGATCGCGAAGCTCTCATAAGACAGCCACAACGCGCGCGAACCGAATAGCGCCAGCGCAGAAGCCAGACCGGCGCACGCGTCCTCATTCAGCGGCTCATACACCTGCCCTTCCGGTTCCTGGTTGTACAGCGGATCGACAGTCGGATGGCGTATCTTCAGTGCGTCGTTGATGTTCTTCATCGCCGATGCTTCGTTGCCATCCGCATTAGATACGACGAAACGCTTGTCTTTGGTGCCCACATACGCAGCTAGTGCACCCATTGCGGTTGACGGCACGGCCTTTTCACCCTTGGCGAATTCGTGCAGCGGCATCTTGCCCAACGGTGCTATATCCAGCACGTGTTCGGTAACTACTGTCCTGGCCGCAGGGCCGCCACCTGCACGCACAAAATTGTCGCGTACGATAGACCACGCTTCAGGATTCAGCGCACGGCGCTGCAAACCTTCAATCATGTGCGGCTTGTCCAGACTGTCGGCCGGATACAAATTGTGCGACTTCGCACCCACCGTATGCACACCGGTGCCCTTCATCTGCTTGATTATGAATGCGGTCAAGGTGCCGCCCAAAGCAGACTTGGCAGCCTTGTCCACACCGGCCAAGACAGCGGCGGCAAAAGCCAGGCGCTGCTTGTGCGAGAAGTAAGAGCTGTCGGCATAGGCGCTGCTCTGGTTGGTATCGTCAAACTCCTTGGCATCGACCAGGATCACCTCTTTAAATCCATGACCTTTCCAGTACGCGATCATTTCCGCGTTGCTAAAGCGCGACACCATCGAATGGTGCTCCTGGCTGTAACCGTTCCAGATCAAGGTCGGCAGGAAATTTGTAACTTTGGGATACGCGGTATTGAAGTGCATCATCGAATTCAACACATAAGGCTCGCCCATGCCGCCGTCACCGATAGTGACCGGGAACAGTTTGCCCGGATGCAGTAACGCACCGGCCATCGCGAAGTGCTGGCCCTGGCCCAGCGGACCGGCGGGTGCCAGCAGGCCGGGGATCGCACCGGACAAGTGGCCGAGCAGACCATGCTTCTCGCGGAAGCGCGTCATCAAGTCGGTCACCGTCTTGATGCCCATCTCTTCCAGCGAAGTATCAAGAAACATCGCGCTGTAGAAACCGGGCGCATGGTGGCCCACCTCGGTCACGATATTGGTATGGCCCAGCATCACCAGCGAGGCGTAGGCCTCGGCGCTGCTGGCGAAGCCGCCGGGATGACCCGAGCCCTTTGAGCCGCAGGTTTGCAGCGTCAGATAGCGCAGCGCATCGGCCATCAACAGTGTCTGGTACACCGCATCAGGCGCGCGCGGATCGCTGATCGCAGACTTGCCTTCCTTGATAACAGCCGATTGGGCATATTGGGAATATCCTTCCCAAGCCAGACCGAAATGTTGAATGCCTGCACAAAATTGCGGCGCTGCCGCTACGTTCGTCTTCATGATCCTTGCTCCTTTTGTTCATCCTGTGAAATTCATTATCGGAAATTCATTCGCTTTGGGAAATTGGTTGCTAAAAAGCATTGCCAAAAAAGACTAAAGAAATATTTGATAACAGAATACGGCTTGTTATATAATTTCGCAATACACAATCGTTTTCATAATGCGAAATATGCCAAAACACAAAATACAGGAAGGCTCGAATTCCATACAAGTGATCGAACGGTTGGCCAGGCTGCTGGACGCCATTGCTGCTCACGAAGACCCGGTGAGCCTGAAGATACTCTCGGCGGAAACGGGATTGCATCCTTCCACCGCGTTCCGCATACTCGCATCGCTCGCCGAACAAGGTTTCGTGGAGCGTACCAGCCGGGGCAACTACCAACTGGGCGTCAAGCTCATGCAGCTGGGTAGCCGGGTCCACGCCAGCGTGGACATCAGAAAAGTTGCATTGCCGCTGATGGAAAAACTGCGCGACCAATTGGGAGAAACGGTCAACCTGACCGTGCGCGAAGGCGATGAGGTCGTCTATATCGAGCGCACGCTTGCCAAGCGCATGATCCGGGTGGAGCAGGTGATCGGTAGCCGCGCGCCTTTGCATGTGACCGCAGTCGGCAAGCTGATGCTGGGCGAACAAGGCGAAGCCGCGTGCCGCAGCTATGCCAAGCGCAGCAAACTACCCGCGTATACGGTCAACACTCACACCAAGATAACGGCCCTTCTGAAAGAATGTAGCGCCGCCATAAAACACGGCTATGCCCTGGATAATGAAGAAGCGGAACTGGGTGTAGGATGCATAGGTACGCTGATACACGAGGCCAGCGGCCATGTGATTGGCGGCTTGTCAGTGTCGGCACCGATAGAACGGCGCCGCGATGAATGGATAGAGCAAGTCATGCAAACCGGCATGCAGATTTCGAAACAGCTCGGTTATCACGCCACCTGAAATTCATCGCTCCAGTTTTTAAATCAACGCAAAGGAAGGCTCACATGAAAAATAAAAAATGTTTAACGCTGGCCGATGTGAAGATCATTGCAGCAGGCTGCGAAAGCGAAGCACTGCGCCAGAACTGGGCGGTGACCATTGCGATCGCCGACGACGGCGGCCACTTAATGTGGCTGCAACGCCTCGATGGTGCGCCATTGACCAGCATGCAGATCGCCACGGGCAAGGCGCATACCTCGGCGATGGGTCGCAGGTCTACCAAGGTCTATGAAGAAGTAGTGGCTGGTGGTCGCAACGCTTTCCTCTCCGTCCCGGGCGGACTCACCATGATAGAAGGTGGCGAACAAATATTGGTCGACGGAGAATGCGTGGGTGCCGTGGGTGTATCCGGCGTCAAGTCTCCGGAGGATGCTCAGATCGCTCGCGCTGGCATCAGTGTGTTTCTTGAACAATTGAGCCGTTAAATCTTCAACTGGCTATTCAAAAAGGCATGGATGCCACCGCACCCCGCCCGGCTGAAATGCATTAATCAAATTCGCACTCCATCCCTGAATCGTCTATGTAATTAATTATGAAAAGAGGTAATATTCGTGCATCTTCCCCGACGATTTTTGTTTAGGGGCAAAGCCTGGATCGACTGGAGGTCAAACTGACTGTGAATTAGTTCATGGTGAACATGACATTGAAGAGGTCGGGCGACAACAGGTAATTATTTTGCTCGTGAAGAAAGTGAACTCATCGACCATCAGCCGCCGCGATTTTCTCAAGGGCGCGGCCAGCCTTGGCGCAATGCCTCTGCTTTCCAGTTGCGGCGCCATGAATAAATCAATTTTTGGCGAAAGCGCTTCGGTCCGCCGTGAGAACGAAAAGCCCGGCACCCGCGACTGGATGTTGACCAACACGCGCGTCGATCCGGCGAAACAAATTCTTAGTCCGTGGATCGAGGGGTATTGTTCTCGAACGAGCGTTCGATCCGGCGAAAAAATCTCTTTTTTCGTCAGCACCAATCCAGTTTCGGCGTTCACGCTGGATATCTATCGGATGGGATACTATGGCGGCACAGGCGGACGTCATGTCTTGAGTCTGGGGTCGCTCAAGGGAACTGCTCAACCATATCCGCCGATCGGCGTAAACCGCGTGCGAGATTGCCAATGGCAACCGTGCGCAGAAGTCACGATTCCGAACGACTGGCTCAGCGGCGTGTACTTGGGCAAACTCACTGCCGAACGCGAGGGCTTGCAGAGCTACGTCATTTTCATCGTACGCGATGATCGTCGCGCCGACTTCATCTTCCAGTGTGCGGACACGACTTGGCAGGCCTACAATCGCTGGCCGAGCCGGTTCGCCCTCTATGACAACGGAAAATCCAGTTGGTATTGGGGGCCGAATGTGGACGTAAGTTTTAACCGGCCTTACGGGAAGAGCCTCCTGATCCTTGCAAAGGACGGCTCCATTGACGCACCGCTTTCGACTGGTTCCGGCGAATGGTTTCTCTGGGAGTATCCGATGGCCTACTGGATGGAGCAGCACGGCTACGACGTAACCTACATTTCGAGCCTCGATACCCACGGCGATCCGAAAGGTTTGTTGCGCGCGAACGGAATTCTATCCGTCGGCCATGACGAGTATTACTCCATCGAGATGTTCAACCACTTGAAAAGCGCCATAGCCTCAGGCGTTAGCGTGGCGTTCCTTACCGCCAACACCAGCTTCGGGCGGATTCGCTTTTCGCCTGATTCCGGCAATCATCCAAATCGCACTTTTGGCCGTGTGGGTGTCTTCGGCCCGCCGGGGGGGACGCGCGAATTTGGGGTGATTGAATCGATGCCCCATGATCGGCCTTACGCCAATGAACTCGTCGGTGCGCACAGCACCGGTGAGGTGACCGGAGGCGCGGACTGGATTTGCGCGCAACCAAATCACTGGTTGTTCGAAGGCACCGGCATGAAAAAAGGCGACGGCATACCCGGCCTGGTCGGCCCGGAATGGAACGGCGATCCTGCGGCAATTCCCGGGTTGGAGATTGTCGCCACCGGCCAGACACATGATCCATTGGGAAGACCGAACGGCGGTACCTACACCTCGACGATCTATCCCGGACCGAAGGGAAACTTTGTTTTCAATGCCTCCACCTTCTGGTGGGCTGACGGCTTGGTCGAGCCTCCCGGATATGTCCGCCAGTCTCGTTACCCTGGCCTTCGCGGACCAGACGCGCGATGCCAGCGAATCACTCAAAACTTGTTAGAACGGATGCGATCAGCAGTCTGACAGACTTCAAGTCTTCACTCACCAACTTGTAGACTGCGGATCAAGAACTTGTCCGCAAATAATATCGGCCTTTAAAGTTGCTCAAAACTATTCGCCTGAACTGATCGCCCTCTGTTGGAAAAAGTAAAGTGCAGACACACGTCATAGGCTACACTTGGGGAAAACGACTTTCTCGCAGTTTGGATTTAATCATTAATAATTCAGGAACACGAAGACCCGTTACCGATAAATCTATGCTTTCTAAATACATGCGATGAACTGGTCAGGTCTGTCGAGTTCGAGTCTTAAATATGTGCGATTCTGCGAGCGTATAATTGCACAGCATTGCGATAGCACCTCTGGAGAAAATCAATGCGCGTAGGATTGTTCGTCACTTGCCTGGTCGACTCCATGCGTCCGCGCATAGGCTTTGCCACCATCAAGTTGCTGGAAGCCGCCGGTTGCGAAGTAGTCGTGCCCGAGCTGCAAACCTGTTGCGGCCAACCCGGCTACAACTCGGGCGACCGCAAATCCGCCGAGGCGATGGCACTGAAGTTCCTCGCCGAATTCGAAGCGTTCGACTATGTGGTTCTGCCTTCCGGCTCCTGCGCCGGGATGATACGCGTGCATTACCCCGATCTTTTCAAAGACGACCCGGTACTGCTGGAAAGGATCACGGCGTTGGGCCAGCGCACCTACGAGTTGACCGACTTTCTGGTCAAGATCGCCAAGCTGGAAAAAGTACCCGGCAACTTCAAAGGCACGCTGACCTATCATGATTCCTGCTCCGGCCTGCGCGAACTTGACGTCTACAAACAACCGCGCGCGCTGCTGGCGAAGATGCCAGGTGTCAATTTGCATGAGATGGTGGAATCGACCACCTGTTGCGGCTTCGGCGGCACGTTCTCGGTCAAGTACGGAGAACTGTCGACGCGCATGGCGGACAACAAATGCCAGCACATCACCGCGACCCATGCCGGTGCGATCGTCGGCGGCGACCTTGGCTGTTTGCTGAATATCGAAGGCCGTCTGCGCCGCAATGGCGATCACACCACACGTGTGCTGCATGTGGCCGAGGTATTGTCCGGCATTGATACGGATGAAATGCAGTAATGCAAAACACTTCCCTCCAATTCAAAAAACAGGTCACCATCAAACTGGCCGACGTCAAACTCCAGGACGCTCTGTCGCGTTTGCAGTCACGTTTTGTCGAAGGCCGCTCTGCGGTCATCAGCGAGATTCACGATCTGCAAGAAACGCGCACTGCAGCTGCAGCAATACGCGACCGAGTGTTGAACGATCTTGAACACTGGCTGCTTCACTTCGAGCAACAGGCAACTGCGCGCGGTGCGATCGTGCATTGGGCTGAGACAGGCGATGACGTCAACCGCATCATCGCCGAGATCGCCGCCCAGCACGGCGTAAAAACAGCGGCCAAATCCAAGTCCATGGTCAGCGAAGAGTGCGGGCTGAACGACGCGCTGGAACAGGCGGGCGTTTCAGTGATGGAGACCGACCTCGGCGAATATATTTTGCAGCTCGCACACGAAGCGCCGTCGCACATCGTGGCTCCCGTGGTACACAAGAACAAGGAAGAAATTTCCGATCTGTTCGCGGAGAAACATCAGTTGCCGCGCAAGACAGGTATCGCCGAACTGTGCCGCGAGGCGCGTGAAATCCTGCGCCCCGCCTTTTTGAACGCAGACATGGGCATCTCGGGAGCTAATTTTTTAGTGGCCGAAACTGGCTCGGTGCTGATCGTCACCAATGAAGGCAACGGGCGGCTGGTGACGACGCTGCCGCGCGTGCACGTCGCGATCACCGGCATCGAGAAAGTGGTGCCTACGCTGGAAGACGTGACCACACTGCTGCGCCTGCTGCCCCGCTCGGCCACCGGGCAGTCGATCACCAACTATGTGTCGGTGCTGACCGGTAACAAAAATAAAGAAGATCATGACGGCCCGGAACACTTCCACATCATCCTGCTCGACAATGGCCGCAGCAGCCTCATTGGCGGAGAAATGCAGGAGATGTTGCGCTGCATACGCTGCGGCGCGTGCATGAACCATTGCCCGGTGTACCAGAATATCGGCGGCCATGCTTATGGCTGGGTCTATCCCGGCCCGATGGGCTCGATACTGACGCCGCTATTGTCTGGCCTGGAGAAATCGCCCGACCTGCCCAATGCTTCGACCTTGTGCGGTGCCTGTGCGGTAGTGTGCCCGGTAAAGATTCCACTGCCCGATCTGTTGCGCAAGCTGCGCGAAAAACAAATGCAGCTCGGCATGAAATCTCGCCAGGAAACTTTCATGCTCAAGGCATGGGCATGGCTGGCGCTGCGCCCGAACTTGTATGCTCTTGCAACTAAAATCGGCGTGCGCATGATGCGCGCGATGGGCGGCAAAGAAAAATTATTGCACACGCTGCCGGGCGCACGCGGCTGGACGGATGGTCGCGACTTCCCTGCGCCATCAGGTATGACATTCCGTGAGTTGTATAAACGTGGGGCGCACAAATGAACGCGCGCGAAAAAATACTCGGCAAGATACGCAGCGCGCAATCAAATGCGGCGCTGCGTACGCCCACAGAAAGTATCAACAACCATCTCGCGCAACACCCGCGCGGACCAATGCCGTCTGCACCGGAAAATTTGCTTGCACAGTTCAAGGAGCGCGCGCTCAAACTCTCCAGCGATGTGCGGGGGACCAGTGACAAGATGGAAGTACCGAAGCTGCTGGCGATTTATTTGAGCGAAAGAAAGTTGCCGAATAGCGGCGTATGCTGGCCATCGCTGGCCGGGTTGCCGTGGAGTGCTGCCGGATTGGACATGCAATCACGCCCGGCAAAAAATCATGACTTGATTGGCGTGACTGGTGCATTTTGCGCGATTGCGGAGACAGGCACCTTGATGATGCTGTCAGGAGCCGATACGCCAGCGACTACCAGTTTGTTACCCGAAACTCATGTGTCCGTTCTCGATCCGCGCCGTATCGTCGCCACGATGGAAGATGCCTGGGATCTGATGCGCAAGGAATTCAAACAGCCGCCGCGCGCGGTCAATTTTATCTCCGGGCCTTCGCGCACCGCCGATATCGAGCAGACCGTCACGCTGGGCGCGCATGGGCCTTATCGCGTGTTGCTTATTCTTGCGCCGCTTTGAAGGGCACTTTTAAAAATCCAAATTTCGTCGCAATACAGCGTTGCTCACAAAAAATTGCTCCTTACATATAAAATATATGCCGCGTCGCAATTTTTTGCTCTCGCCTTGTCTTGCCTAGAACTTTGAATTTTTAGAAGCGCCCTAAAAATCGACCTTGAGTGGTCGGGGTGAGAGGATTCGAACCTCCGACTCCTCGTCCCGAACGCAGTACTCTACCAGGCTGAGCTACACCCCGTTTTTGATGCTGCACAAACCTACTGCGCGGTTCGATAGCTGCGTTGCGCGGTGCTCACTCCTCGTCTATCAATGAGGTATGCCTCGGTCGTTGCGCTGACCAGCGACTTGACTGGCGTTTTTTGCCAGCTTAGTCGAATGGCCATGCAGAGCTCCGTGCGCCTTGCTCTCGAACCGCTCGCTACGGTTTTTGCAGCTTCAAACAAACTTAACACTCTAGAACTGTCGCGTCGCGGCAAAGTGCGCCAATTCTAGCAGACACTTTTTGTATTTTGAATCGGCCAACCCTGCAATGGCGGCACACGCAGCCTCGGCTTCGCGCATCGCTTGCCGGCGGGTGAAATCCAGTGCGCCGGTGGCGCGGACGATTTGCAACACTTCGACGAACTTTCCGACATCACCCTGCTCAATCGCGCTGCGCACCACGGCAGCCTGTTCACCAGAGCCGTGCTGCATCGCATAGATCAACGGTAGCGTCGGTTTGCCTTCGGCGAGATCGTCCCCCAGATGTTTGCCGGTTTGCAGTTCATCGGCAGAATAATCCAGCACATCATCCACCAACTGGAATGCAGTGCCCAGATGCATGCCGTATTCGGCCACAGCCTGTTCTTCCGCAGCACCGACTTTGCCCAGGATCGCACCAAGGCGCATCGCAGCCTCGAACAGCTTTGCAGTCTTGCAATGGATCACGCGCATATAGTTGTCGACATCCACATCGGCATCGTGGCAGTTGAGCAATTGCAATACCTCGCCCTCGGCAATGGTGTTGGTCGCATCGGCCAAAATTTCCATCACGCGCATCTCGCCTACTTCGACCATCATCTGAAAAGCTCGCGAATACAGAAAATCGCCTACCAGCACGCTGGCTGCATTGCCGAACAGCGCACTGGCGGTAGCCCGTCCGCGGCGCATCTCGGATTCATCCACCACATCATCGTGTAACAGCGTCGCGGTATGGATGAATTCCACGACAGCAGCCAGATCGTGATGCTGCTTGCCCTGATAACCGAATGCTTGGGCAGACAACACCACCAGAGCCGGGCGCAAGCGCTTGCCGCCGCTGTTGACGATGTATTCACCCACCTGATTGACCAGCAACACTTCCGAGTGCAGCCGTGTGCGTATCACTTGATCCACCGCAGCCATATCTGCGGCGAGTAATTGCTTGAGATTCTCTATAAACACTTTCTATCCTGAAAAGTTGGCTCGCGGTGCGGCGCGCATTGTCGCATAAAATATTTTATCCGTGCCTCACTGCCTGGTCTTTCCGCCACAAATATATCCCTATCATCATTCCCACCGCACTCAACACCACCACATAATGTGCCGGGGCCAAAGGATCGAGCGGCAGCAGCATGCTCACCGCAACCGGTGTCAATCCGCCGAACACCGCATAAGCCACGTTGTAGGAAAACGATAATCCGGAGAATCTCACCACCGGCGGAAACGACTTAACCGCGACGCTCGGTAGCACGCCGATCACGCCGACAAAGAATCCGCACAGGGCATACAGGCCGTTGATGTTTTGCGGCGCGACTTCCATCTGCTGGTAGAACAACCATGATGTGATGCCCAGCATCGCACAACCGGCCACCAGCACTCGTCCCGCGCCATATCGATCGGCCAGCGCGCCGAACGCCACGCAGCCTAGACTCAGAAACAAGGTCGCGATACTGTTCGCCTGCAACGCAACCGCAGCAGGAATGGCATAGAGCTTTTGCACCAGCGTCGGGGTCATCAATATCATCACCACGATCGCGGCGGACAGAAGCCAGGTCATCAGCATCGTCAGGATCACCGCCGGACGATGTGCGCGTATCACCGTCTTCAACGGCAACTCGTCAGCCAACGTTTGCCGTGCCTGCATCTCTTTGAACACCGGCGTTTCGTGCAGCCACTGGCGCAACCAGGCCGACATCAAGCCGAAAAGTCCGCCGATGATAAACGGCACGCGCCAACCTTCGGTGAGCAACTCGGCAGGCGCATACAACTTGTTGATCGCGGTCGCCACCAGCGAACCGAGCAGGATGCCGCCAGTCAGTCCTGCGGTCAACGTGCCGCAGGCGAAGCCGACACGGCGCGGCGGCACATGCTCGGAGACGAACACCCAGGCACCCGGCACCTCGCCGCCGATCGCCGCGCCCTGCAACACGCGCAAGGCGAGCAATAAAATCGGCGCCCAGATGCCGATCACGGCATAGGTTGGCAGCAAGCCTATGGCCAGCGTCGGCACAGACATTAAAAAGATGCTCAACATGAACATGCGCTTGCGCCCCAGCAGATCGCCGAAATGCGCCATGACGATACCGCCCAGCGGACGCGCCAGATAACCTACGGCAAAGATTCCGTAGGTCTGCAACTGGCGCAGCCAGTCAGGTATATCGGGCGGAAAGAACAACTTCCCGATCACCACCGCGAAGAACACAAAGATGATGAAATCGTAAAACTCCAGTGCACCGCCCAACGCGGCCAGCGTCAGCGTCTGGTAATCACTGCGACTCAGTGTAGTCATATTTTTCGATCCTTGAAATTCATTCACCATGTAGAGTGTATGTGATGCAGGACTTTAGGACTAGCACCCGACCATACCGCAAGGATTCTTCACAACGTTAGCAAGCATATAAAAATTTGCGCACTCCCCTGTTTTAATGGATAATGCGCCCCCTTATGCAACACCTGAGTGCGTACACCCGCCGCACTAAACTACTCGCAAGGAAAGAAAATGAAAGCAGATATACACCCAACATATCAGGAAATCACCGTGACATGCAGTTGCGGAAACAGTTTCAAGACCAAGTCCGTTATGGGCAAGCCATCGCTCAACATTGAAGTTTGTTCCGAGTGCCACCCGTTCTACACCGGCACACAAAAGATCGTTGATACCGCTGGTCGTATCGACAAGTTCCGCCAGAAGTATGGCACCAAGGCTGCGGCGTAATAATTGGTTATTTGGCAATTGTTCAGCGATTGCTAAGCGGAATGGCAGTTCCATCAAAAGGCAGCGTTTGCTGCCTTTTTTATTTGCGGCGACAATTCCTTTCCAGGCGATTTGGCATCGGATTTAAGGTAAGCTGATATATGTATTTTATCAAACCCACCGATCCCCACCCGATCACTCCCCTCAAGGCAGTGCTGCTCGGGCTGTTATACTTGATTTGGTTGGGCACCGGGTTGGTCGGGCATGACCCCTGGAAATCGGATGATGCGGTCAGCTTCGGGCTGATATATTCGATGCTGCAAAATGGCGATTGGTTAGTACCCACGCTGGCCGGTGAACCCTTTATGGGCAAGCCACCACTGTTCTATTGGACTGCCGCGTTATTTGCAAAACTATTCTCGCCTTGGCTGCCATTGCATGATGGCGCTCGCCTTGCCAGTGGTTTTTACTCCGCGCTGACACTATTGTTCATCGGACTTGCAGGCCGCAAGTTGTATGGCGAAAATCGCGGCTGGGCTGCGGCGATCATCCTGATCGGTTGCCTCGGTATACTGGTGCGCGCGCACGAAATGATTGCCGACCTGGCATTGCTGACCGGTTGCGCGATGATGCTGTACGGATTTTCCCTGAGCCAGGAGCGCTTCCTGCGCGCCGGCATATGGATAGGCACGGGCATGGGGATCGGCTTCATGTCCAAGGGCTTTATCTCGCCGATACTGTTCGTGCTGATCGCGGCCAGCTTGCCGTTGCTGTTTCAAGATTGGCGCAAGCGTTATTATTATCTCAGCATTGCCACCGCCGTCCTGTTTGCCCTGCCCTGGCTGACCGTCTGGCCGCTGCTGCTGTATCAACACTCCCCGCAACTGTTCGCAGACTGGGCATGGACGCGCAATATCGGTTACTGGATCAGCTACGTGAAAACCGTGCCGGGAAAAAATCTCTTTTACTATCTGGAGAACTTGCCATGGCTTGCGTGGCCTGCCCTGCCGCTGGCCGCCTGGGTAGTATGGAAGACGCGAAAACGCCTTTCGCAGCGCGACGATTTGCAATTGCCTCTGGTCAGTTTCACAGTGATGCTTGTCACCCTCAGCCTGGCGATCAACACCGAGGAGGTATTCGCGTTGCCGATGCTGCTACCGATCACGCTGTTGGCAACCGCCTCATTATCCATGCTGAAACGCGGTGCCGCCAACGCGCTGGACTGGTTCGGGATCATGACTTTCGCGCTACTCGCTATCTTGATGTGGTGGGGTTGGGGGGGCTTGCTTTTGGATAACCAGGCCAAGATCACACATTGGCTAAAAGATTTTCAGCCGGGCTTCGAGCCGGAATTGCACACTGCACCATTCGTCATCGCGATCATCGCCACCGTGATGTGGGTCGTAGTGGTATGGCGTGTCGGACGTTCGATGCGCCGTGCAACTTTAAATTGGGCATCCGGCGTCACGCTGATCTGGATACTCGCGATGACGCTGTGGCTGCCCTGGCTGGACAGCGGAAAAAGCTACCGCTCCATGGTCGTCGCGCTGAAACAAGCCCTGCCTAAACATTACCAATGTGTCGCAGGCGAAAATCTGGGCGACGGGCAACGCGCCATGCTGGATTATTTCGGCAATATCATCGCCCAGAACGACTACAAACATCGTTGTGATCTGCGCCTGATCCAGGGCGACAAACTATCCAAACCACTGCTCGACGAAACGCGTTGGGAAAAAATCTGGGAGGGAAGCCGCAAAGGGGATAAGGGCGAGCACTTCCGGTTGTACCGGCAGGTGAACACCAAGTAATGCCGCAACCCCGGCTTCAGTCGGCTTTGCGCAATACCCCGACCCAACCGGCCTGCGGCTCGCCTTGATCATACTCATGCACTTCCTGCTCAAGCAGGGCCAGTTGTAAATCAGCAGCTTGAGCCGCTTCCTGCACATAGGCTGCGCTGTGGGCAAAGTGCAAGTTGTGACGCACCATCACCGCTTCGGATTCGCTGCGATACAAAGTAAAGACGAAAACACCGCCGGGTTTTAACAGACGTGCGACAGCCTGAAAAACCGGCGTCAGATCGCTGAACAAAATCAGCACACCCGATGCAACGATCAAATCGAACTTTCGTTTGCAACCCTGCATATAACCCACGGCATCTGCGCACTCGAGTTTATTGTAATAGCCTTTTTTCTTTGCTTGCGCCAGCATTTGCGGAGAAAGATCGACCCCTTCCAGATGTTTGGCATAGTCCCGCAAATATTCGCCGCAAATTCCCGTGCCACAGCCGATATCCAGAACATCAAGTTTGCGCGCCTGCGGCAATTTCAATTCTTCCAGCATCTCACGCACATGCTGCGGGCCAAGGAACTCCATCCCCGGGCGCTGAATATCGGTATCCCAGTTTTGCGCCTTTTTTTCGTAAGTGGTCAGCATCGCCGCTGTCGGATAGCGTTTGGGAATCTCACCCGCATTCAACTGTGCCAAGCGCAGCTTCGCTTCGCTGTTATCACCCGGATCAAGTTCCAGATAGCGGTTGAAACATGCGATCGCCTGATCACGCTCACCCAACTCCGCGTAGCAGATGCCCAACCCCTCAAATGCCGCCTTGAAAGCAGGCGACAGATCGAGCGCCTTGCGATAATTTTCAATCGCCTCCTGAAATTTTTTCAGGCGGCGCAGCACGCTGCCGAGATTGCAGTAGACCTCGACGAAATCCGGACGCAACAAAAGCGCGCGGCGGTAACATGCCTCAGCCTCGGCCAGCAGATCCTGATTCTTATAGATATTACCCAGATTGTTTTGCACCTCGGGCATGTTGGGCTCAAAGCCGAGCGCACGCTGGTAACATGCTATCGCCTTGTCGAATTGCCCAGACATCTGGTAAATGTTGCCGAGATTATTCTGGATCATGTGCGAGCGCGGATTGATATCTGCCGCCTGCCGCAAGTATTTCAATGCCTGCGCCAACTCCCCCCGCTCCGCGTAGAGCGTGCCCAGCAAATAATTGGCATCAAGATGCAGGGGATCATAGCGGAGCGCGCGTTTATAAAAACTTTCGGCCGCGGCAAAATCCTTTTCTTTCTGCTTGCTGAGCGCCTTCTTGAAATATTTCTGGCACTGCTCGTAATCGTCACCTGACACTTTACTACCCCTTTGAACGTCGACTACCCGGATTGGTTAAATGCGCCGAATGCACAACAGGATATCTAGTTCTTCCTGAACAAAGCCGATTGCGCATGCGCTTGCAGGCCTTCGCCAAACGCCAATACAGATGCGATGTCGCCCAGTTTTTGCGCACCTTGCGCAGAGACCTGGATCAGGCTGCTGCGCTTCTGGAAGTCGTACACACCCAACGGTGAGGAGAAGCGCGCGGTGCCGGAAGTTGGCAGGACATGATTCGGCCCCGCGCAATAATCACCGAGCGCTTCGGATGTGTAACGTCCCATGAAGATCGCTCCGGCGTGTTTCAGTTTGGGCAAGCAGGCTTGAGGATCAGCGACCGACAACTCCAGATGTTCCGGCGCAATGCGGTTGCTGATGACGCAAGCTTCATCCAGATCGGCGACGTGTATCAGCGCGCCACGATTCTCCAGCGCGGTCTTGATGATGTCGCGGCGCGGCATTTGCCCCAGCAGCTTGTCGGCGCTGGCCGCAACGGCTTCGATAAATTTTGCGTCTGGCGATAACAGGATGGCTTGCGCCAGTTCGTCATGCTCTGCTTGCGAGAACAAATCCATCGCGATCCAGTCCGGGTTGGTTTGCCCGTCACAGATCACCAGAATTTCAGATGGCCCGGCGATCATGTCGATGCCGCACACGCCAAACACGCGGCGTTTCGCGGCTGCCACATAGGCGTTGCCGGGGCCGACGATCTTGTCCACCTTCGGTATCGTTGCGGTGCCATAAGCCAGCGCCGCCACCGCTTGCGCTCCGCCTATCGTGAACACGCGATCCACGCCCGCCAGATACGCTGCCGCCAGCACCAGTTGATTCTTAACGCCATCCGGGGTCGGCACCACCATGATGAGTTCGGCGACACCGGCCACCTTGGCCGGCAGCGCATTCATCAACACCGAAGACGGATAAGCCGCCTTGCCGCCCGGAACATACAGGCCGACGCGATCCAGCGGCGTGACCTGCTGGCCGAGCAGCGTGCCATCGGCATCGGTATAGCTCCACGAAGGTTGCACCTGCTTCTTGTGATAATCAGACACGCGCTGCGCGGCTTGTTCCAGCGCATTGCGCTGATCTGCTGGCAAGCCCTCGAACGCGACGCGCAATTCTTCGCGCGACAACTCCATCGCTGCGGCATTGGCTATTGGCAGGCGATCGAACTTGCGCGTGTATTCCAGCACGGCCGCATCACCACGCTTGCGCACGTCGGCAAGGATGCCGGCTACGGTCGCTTCGAGTTTTTCATCCGCGGTTTCCTCGAAGGCCAGCAGCTTGTCCAGCTCGGCATTGAATCCAGCGGAACGGGAGGATAGTTTCCTGATGTTCATTCTTTAAATCACTTTTCTATTTCTTTATCGCTTTGGCAAACGCATCCAGCATAGGCTGGATCACATCATGTTTTAATTTGAGTGCGGCCTGGTTCACCACCAGCCGAGATGAAATGTCGGCGATGTGTTCGACCGCCTTGAGGTGGTTGGCCTTGAGGGTGTTGCCGCTGCTCACCAGATCCACGATCGCATCGGACAGTCCAACCAGCGGCGCAAGCTCCATCGAGCCATACAGCTTGATCAAATCCACATGCACGCCCTTTGCGGCGAAGTGAGCCCTGGCGGTCTGCACATATTTGGTTGCCACACGCAGGCGCGCGCCCTGACGCACCGCGGATTCATAATCGAAATCATCACGCACCGCGACCATCATCCGGCAGCGCGCGATGTTCAGATCCAGCGGCTGATACAGCCCGGTGCCGCCGTGTTCATCCAGCACATCCTTGCCCGCCACGCCGAGGTCCGCCGCGCCATATTGCACATAGGTCGGCACATCGCTGGCACGCACGATGATCAGCCGCACATCGGCGCGATTGGTAGTCAGGATCAGCTTGCGCGACGACTCTGGGGCTTCCAGCGCAGTGATGCCAGCCGCATTCAGCAGCGGCAGGGTTTCTTCGAAGATGCGGCCTTTGGACAAGGCGATGGTGATAGTCATCGGATTCAGCGGCTTATGTAAAGATGCGCATTCTATCGTTAAATGCGGCTTATGTTGAAATTCGGATATGATTTGTCCTGATTTGTTTTGGGGCAGATCGGCTGGTCGCCGATTTACGGGGATGAGTGGAGGTGGCGCGCAAAATAAATCACTCTGACCCCGTGCGTTTTACCGTGCGTTTTAGCTGCCAGTACAGAAACGGAGGCTTTATGTTGCACACAATAAACTGGCCTAGTCGGGCATTACTGTATTTAGCTTTGGTTGGTGGGGGCACGGTAGGCGTCGTTACAACAACCTGTAAAGCCGTAGAAATCACAGGCACCACAAAAATTGCTGCACCGGGTGTTAATGGCACGAGCGCTTCTGCTTGGTCACCAGATGGCACTCGGATACTGCTTGCCGAATATCACGAGTCTGACCAGCGTATTCATTTGTGTATCTACAGTGTTTCTACGAGAACCAAAGAAAATTGCATATATTTTTTAAAGCCGCAGCCGGATATTGGGGTTGATTCAATTGATTGGGCAGATACACAGATATATGTGGCTGTCGGATTCGGTGAAGGAGCAACTGTAATTCAGAGCCTGCCAGTACCAGATTGGAATAAGACTAGCTTTCAGGAGCAGAATTTAGAGGATTTTAAACCATTGCCTGAAGCTTATGGCAGCCCAGCATGGGATAAGTGGGAGCGGGGTCTTTTTTATACTGGTGAGGATGAGCGCGATGGGATTCAATTTCTACCGAGTGGTGGCAAGCCAAGGAAGTATACTTCTGGAGTATATCCGGCAGTAACACGGCATTACCTTTGGTTTACGAGACTAACGGACGAGGATTTAACGCTGAATGGAATTAGTCGGATATCGAAGGCTAGCCACAAGCAAGTGAAGTTGACTAGAGGTCATATAGACGTGTCTGTGTCGCCAAGACAAGACGAAAAAGTCGCACTCTTTATTAGGAAAGAAAACGGCACTAATAAGTCTGCGCTGTACGCCTACATTGTTGGAGTTGGAGAGGTGGGGCCGCTTATTTCAGGTGATCATAGGAAGGATGAAGAGTTCATCTCTATCAAGCTCAGTCCGAATGGAAAATACGCATTACTAACGAGCTCTTCTGCACACGAAAGTGACAAATTTAAAATCATCGTCGACGTAAAGTTGCTTTCGGTGCAATGGTGAAACAAAGTTGTCCAAAAAAATCGATGAGCACTACCAAGGGTCAGAGTGATTTATTTTCATCCCGCTACGATTTGATGTGGCGTAAATGTTATTTCAACCTGCGTATCTGCGCCCCCAGCGCAGACAGCTTCGCCTCGATGTGTTCATAACCCCGATCCAGATGGTAGATACGATCCACGATGGTCTCGCCTTGCGCGACCAATCCGGCAATCACCAGACACGCCGAGGCGCGCAGATCGGTCGCCATGATGGTCGCGCCTTCCAGTTGCGCGCAGCCTTTGATCACCGCAGTGTTGCCCTCGACATCGATCTGCGCGCCGAGGCGGCGCAGTTCCTGCACGTGCATGAAGCGGTTCTCGAAGATCGTTTCGACCACCATCGCGCTACCTTCGGCGATGGTATTCATCGCCATGAATTGCGCCTGCATGTCGGTGGGGAAAGCCGGATAGGGTGCAGTTCGAACATTCACTGCCTTGGGGCGTTTGTTCATTTTCAAGTTGATCGTGCTGCCCGCCGTTTGTATGGTTGCACCGGCTTCCTGCAACTTCTCCAAGACATTTTCCAGGATGTCGGCGCGCGCATCGGTCAGCGTGATGTCGCCGCCCGCCGCTGCCGCAGCCACCAGGAAGGTGCCGCTCTCGATTCGATCCGGCATGATGCGATGGTTCGCGCCATGCAGTTTTTCCACACCGGTGATGTTGATGGTGTCGGTGCCGTCGCCGGAGATCTTCGCGCCCATCGCGCGCAAACAATTCGCCAGATCCACCACTTCCGGTTCACGCGCGGCATTTTCGAGCACGGTCACGCCATCCGCCAGCACCGCAGCCATCATCAAGTTTTCCGTGCCGGTGACGCTGACCAGATCGAAGAATATCCGCGCGCCTTTCAAACGTTTCGCACCTTTTCCACGCGGCACTTGCGCATGGATGTAGCCGTGCTCGATATGTATCTCCGCGCCCATCGCCTGCAAGCCCTTGATGTGCAGATCGACCGGACGCGAACCGATCGCGCAACCGCCCGGCAATGAAACGCGCGCTTCACCGAAGCGTGCCACCAAAGGCCCCAGCACCAGGATCGCGGCGCGCATGGTCTTCACCATTTCGTAGGGCGCTTCGAGCTTGTCCACTTTCGCGCCGCACAGTGTCAGCGCACTCGGCTCCATGTCAGCCGTCACGCCCATCTGCACTAACAGCTTGCGCATCGTGACAACGTCGTGCAGATCCGGCATATTGTCCAGATGCAACTCATCCGCTGTCAGCAGCCCTGCACACATGATGGGCAACGCCGCGTTCTTCGCGCCGGAGATGCGCACTTCACCGCGCAGCGGAGCGCCGCCCTGGATAGATAGTTTTTGCATGAATTTTAGTCGCCAGTAGGTAGTCGCTAGTCGTTAGTTGGGATGGAGGTAACTAACGACTAGCGACTAACGACTAACGTCTAACGACTATTTTCCCACTCTTGCGGCGTGTAGGTTTTGATGGACAGCGCATGGATCATCTCGTCGCGCATCCGGTCTCCCAGTACCTTGAACACATGCTGGTGTCGTTGCACGCGGCTCTTGCCCGCGAATTCTTCGCTGACCACCACGGCCTCGAAATGCCGTCCGTCACCTTCCACGCTGAGATATGTGGTGATCATACCCTGCGAGATATGTTGTTCAATGATTTCCGGGGTGGTCATGATTAAATCCGTTGTTGTTAAATGTTAAATTGATAAAAGCGGCTTGAAGAAGAATATGTGGCATCGAGCATGCCGCATGACACGGGAATCAATCAGGTTGGGGTAACAGGTCAGCTACACCATACAAGCGCGCCAAGCTGAGCAAATCATCGGGAAGATTGAGCACATGCAACTCTCGCTGAAAGCGTTGCGAAGCTCTTGCCCAACCCAGCAACATGCTGACCGCAGCGGAATCGACTGCTTCAACCCGGGAGAAATCAACCCGCAAATCTTCGCTGGCCAGGCGCCGCAATCCGGTTTCATACAACACGGGGACGGTTTCCATGGTCAAGCTACCGCTCAGCAGCATCTCATGGGCGATCAATTCTCGCCCTCCTTGCGTAGCGAAACATTGGCTGAATTGATGTTTTTGTCAGCCAGCGTTTTGATCAGGCCATCGATCCCGTTTTCCTGAATTTGCGTCGCAAACGTGCCGCGATAACTCATCACCATGCTGACTCCTTCTATGGATATGTCAAACACCTTCCAGCCGTCGGCGGCCTTTTTCATTTCATAATCCACCAGAGTCAGCTGCGATCCCGGCTTGCTGATGACGGTCTTGATGGTCGCTTCATCAGTCGTATCGGCTGCCATCTTGAGCGGTTTCACCTCTACCGTCTGATCGCGGTATACCGTAAAAACCTTGGTATAGGTGCGCACCAGCATATTGCGGAATTCCGTAACCAATGCCTGTTTCTGCTCGGGAGTCGCAGTGCGCCAATACTTGCCCACCGCCAATTGGGTCATGCGCGTAAAATCAAAATGCGGCAGCACCTTGGCGTCAACCAGCGCAAGGATTTTTTTCTGGTCTCCCGCCTGAATGTCTTTGTCTTGCTTGATGATCGCAATGACTTCATCCACGGTGTTTCTGATCAGCGCATCGGGCTCGATCACCCCGGCGTGTGCCACACCGGCCGCACAACACATCAGCACACCAGCAATAATTTTCTTCAACGCTATCATGCCATCACTCATTTAGATTTTGCGGGTTCTTCGGCCTTGTTATAAATGAACTTGCTGATCATATCTTCCAGCACGATCGCCGACTGGGTATGTTTCATGACATCGCCATTCTTGACCATCTCGCTGTCACCGCCGGGCATCAAACCTATATATTGCTCGCCCAGCAAACCGGAAGTCAGGATATTGGCGAACGTATCCTTGGGAAACTTATAACGCTTGTCCAGGCTCATCACCACATTAGCTTCGTAGCGTTCTGTGTCCAGCGTAATGTCGGTGACGCGCCCGACCAGCACCCCCGCGCTCTTGATCGACGCCTTGGGCTTCAAGCCGCCGATATTGGAAAAATAGGCATGCACTTGATAAGTGTCTGACATGTTGTAAGTGCCCAGATTCCCGACTTTCATCGCCAGCATCACCAGTGCGGCGACGCCTGCCACCACAAATATACCCACCCAAAAATCCAGCGTAGTGCGTTCCATAATTCAGTTCCCTCTAAACATGATTGCAGTCAAGACAAAATCCAACATCAGAATCACCAAAGACGATGTTACCACCGTGCGCGTGGTTGCACCCGACACGCCCTCAGCAGTGGGAGGCGCGTCATAACCTTCGAACAATGCGATGACCGTTACCGCCGTACCGAACACAAAACTCTTGATCACGCCGTTCAATATATCTTCGCGAAAATCCACCGCCGCCTGCATTTGCGACCAGAACGAACCTTCATCGACGCCGATCTGCACGACTCCGACGAAGTATCCGCCGAACACACCCACCGCGCTGAACAGGGCGGCCAGCAACGGCATGGATATCACGCCGGCCCAGAAGCGCGGCGCAACGATGCGCGCGATCGGATTCACCGCCATCATCTCCATCGCGGAGATCTGTTCGGTCGCTTTCATCAGCCCGATCTCTGCCGTCATCGCCGAACCGGCGCGGCTGGCAAACAGCAACGCTGCTACCACCGGCCCCAATTCGCGCACCAGCCCCAGAGCCACCATCACGCCCAGCGCCGATTCGGAACCATAGCGTTTGAGCGTTTCATAACCCTGCAAGCCCAGCACCATCCCGACGAACAGCCCTGCAACGATGATGATGATCAGCGACATCACGCCGGTAGAAAACAATTCCTTGATGATCAGGTGGAAGCGGCGAAAACTGCTCCCCGAATACAACAGCGTAAGAAAGAAGAATCTCGCTGCCATGCCGATGCGCCATACCGCGTTGATGGTGCGACGTCCGACAATTTTAATTGTTTTGGTTGCTGGCATAATCAATCTCGCAAATTCAAATCCTGGCGGTAATCACCGCCGGGGTAATGGAAAGGCACCGGGCCATCGATTTCGCCATGCACAAACTGCCGCACGAAATCCTCGTCCGAAGCACGTATCTCATCGGGCGTTCCTTCCGCCACGATCACACCATTCGCCATGAAATAAACATAGTCCACGATCTTCAGCGATTCCTGCACGTCATGGGTGACCACTATCGAGGTCGCGCCCAGCGCATCGTTCAAGCGCCGGATCAAATCTCCCACCACGGTCAGGGAGATCGGATCCAGCCCGGCAAACGGCTCGTCGTACATGATCAGCATCGGGTCGAGCGCCACGGCGCGCGCCAATGCTACACGCCGCGCCATGCCGCCGGACAATTCGGAAGGCATCAGATTGAATGTGCTACGCAACCCCACTGCATGAAGCTTCATCAAGACCAGATCGTGAATGATCTCTTCAGGCAGATCGGTATGTTCGCGCATCTGAAATGCCACGTTGTCAAAAACAGACATGTCGGTAAACAATGCGCCGAACTGGAACAACATGCCCATCTTGCGGCGCATCCGGTACAAACCGTCCTGATCCAGTTCATGGATCACCTGCCCGTCCATCTTCACATAGCCCTTGGCCGGTTTCAGTGCACCGCCGATATGGCGCAGCAGTGTAGTCTTGCCGCAGCCGCTCAGTCCCATGATGGCAATTAATTTCCCTTTGGGAAAAGTCATATTGATACCCTCCAGCACAGGACGCTTATCGTAGGCGAAATTAAGATCGCGAATTTCGACCAAAGCTGACGAAGACAAAGACAAAATTAAAAACCCAATAAACCGAGACGGCGCATTCTAAACCACAGAATCGATAATGCCCAACTAATTGGCCTCAATATGAATATCCGTGCATTTTTACCTATTGAGCTTCCGCCCGCCAGCCGTTATGCTTCGTGCTCTATGCCTATCGCCCTGAACTCAAATTGAACGCCGCCACTAAACCTAAAGCGACACTCCCCAGCCTGATGATTGTCGATGACGATCCGCTGATTCGCGAAGGATTGGCGCTCGCTTTCAGCAATGACTTCGAGATTCATCAGGCCGAATCTCGCGCCGCAGCGATAGCCTTGCTGCGTAGATTGCCCAGCCCCCCGCAACTGGCGCTGGTTGATTTGGGGCTGCCGCCCGTCCCGCACCGTCCAGACGAAGGTTTTCACCTGATAGCCGAATTGCTGGCTCATTCGCCGAAAATAAAAATCTTCGTCTTGTCCGGACAAGACGATCAAAGCAACGCGCGCCATGCACGCTCTTTGGGTGCGATAGATTTCATCGCCAAACCCTGTGCGCCTGAGAAAATAAAAAAATATCTGGACGATGCACTAAAGGTTCAGGACAGCGAGCACCCCGCTGAAGATCAGGACAGACAATCCCTTGGTATCATCGGACAAAGCTCCGCACTACAATCCTTGCGCAGCCAGATCGTGATGTATGCCGCAATACCCTTTCCGGTACTTATCGAAGGTGAATCCGGTTGCGGCAAGGAGCTGGTTGCCACTGCGTTACAAAAACTGGGTGGCCGCCCGGATGCACCATTCAAGGTACTCAACTGCGCCGCGATCTCCCCGACACTGATCGAGCCCACCCTGTTCGGTTACAGCAAAGGAGCCTTCACCGGCGCGACCAGCGCGCAGTCCGGTTTTTTTGAAGACGCATCTGACGGTACGCTGTTTCTTGACGAGATCGGCGAGCTACCACTGGAACTCCAAACCAAACTGTTACGCGTGCTGGAAAACGGCGAGTATCAGCGCGTCGGCGAAACAAAAACGCGCAAAAGCAGCGCGCGCATCATCGCCGCGACCAATCGCAACCTGCGCGATGCAGCCCGGGCCGGCACATTTCGCGGCGACCTTTACCACCGCCTGAATGTATTCTCGATCACTGTCCCATCTTTGCGTGAACTGGGTCCGGACAAGCTGGTCCTGCTCAACCATTTCCGCACCTATTACGCGCAGCAAATCAAGCAGACTCCCTTTGAATTAAACCCGGAAGCATTGCAACGCTGGGAGCAATACAGCTTTCCAGGCAACACCCGCGAATTGCGCAACATCGTCATTCGGCTATGCACAAAATATCCAGGTCAAACTGTCAGCATGAAACAACTTCAAGACGAATTCGACCCTCTGGAAATATCCGCACCTACGCAAGATGCGACTTCTTCGGAGTCGATAAAACAACAACTGCTCCAAGGCAACTTCAGTCTGGATCAGCACCTGCGTGTCCAGGAAGGGCACTATATCGCTGCCGCACTGGAACTAGCCGCAGGCAACATCAGCGAGGCTGCCAAGCTGCTCGGCATCAACCGCACCACACTGCACAGTCGTATGGATACGCATGAAAAACTCAAGACATAGCACTCGGTTATGTATTTAAAACACTTCGGGCTGGACGAACCCCCCTTCAGGATCACGCCGGTCACTGTATTCTTTTTTTCCGGCGCAAATCGCGGCGAGATTCTTGACGCGCTGATCTACTCCATCTCCGAAGTCGAGGGCATCATCAAGGTCAGCGGCGAAGTCGGCAGCGGCAAGACCATGCTGTGCCGGGTGTTGCTGGAAAAACTGCCTGCGCACATCGAGACCATCTATCTGGCCAACCCCAGCTTGTCGCGCGAAGAGATGTTGTATGCGATCGCCGACGGCCTCGGGCTGAACATCGAAGGCGAGCGCGTCGGCATCATCATGCAGCGCATCCAGAACAAGCTCGAGGAGAAAGCGCGTGAAGGCAAGCGTATCGTTGTACTGGTGGACGAGGCCCACGCCATGCCGCCGGACACTCTGGAAGAGTTGCGCCTGCTATACAACCTGCAAGTCGGCAACGCCAAACTGCTGCAAATAGTCTTGTTCGGGCAACCGGAATTGAACACCAAGCTGAATCAACCGAACATGCGCCAACTCAAGGACCGCATTGCACATCACTTCCATATGCAGCCTTTGTCGCGCAACACACTGGAAAGCTACCTGATGTTCCGGATGAGAGCGGCAGGCTATCGCGGTCCGAACATCTTCTCACCGGACGCCCTGAAACTTATTGCTAAAACATCCAGCGGATTGATGCGTCGCGTAAATATTCTTGCGGACAAATCCCTGTTGGCCGCCTTTGTTGAAAACACTCACAACATCGAGGCGCGCCACGTACAAGCGGCGATGCACGATAGCGAACTCAATACCGCTCCCATCTTTTTCAACAATAAGTTGCTGCTTGTAAGCGCGATTACCGCACTGCTCTTATTCGGTTTGGCCGCTTGGTGGATGTTGGATAAAACACCGCTTCAACAAACCCAGGACAAATCATCGATTCAAGATAAACCATCAGTAGTGTCCGGTTAATTTACAAATTGCCGAGCCAAGATTAAATATTGGCGCGGCTTGCGAAGCAATTTATTTTGGTGCCGATTTGAAATCAGTTTACCTATATTCCGGTTCGAGTAACTTCCAGAGATCGATACCTCT
>JANXXH010000123.1 GCA_025350705.1 Gallionella sp. | reverse complement strand
GCCATTCTTCTCGATCTCCGGTTCCGACTTTGTGGAAATGTTTGTCGGCGTCGGCGCTGCGCGCGTGCGCGACATGTTTGAACAAGCCAAGAAACAGGCACCGTGCATTGTGTTCATCGATGAAATTGATGCGGTGGGTCGCCAACGTGGTGCGGGTCTGGGCGGCGGCAATGACGAGCGCGAGCAGACGCTGAATGCGTTGCTGGTGGAAATGGATGGCTTCGAGGGTGCCAGCGGCGTAATTGTAATCGCCGCAACGAATCGTCCCGATGTGCTGGATTCTGCATTGTTGCGCCCGGGCCGTTTCGATCGCCAGGTAGTGGTGCCCTTGCCGGATATACGCGGACGCGAACAGATTTTGATGGTGCATATGCGCAAGGTACCGGTTGCCCAGGATGTAAAAGCCGATATATTGGCTCGCGGTACGCCCGGCATGTCCGGTGCGGATCTGGCAAATCTGGTTAACGAAGCGGCCTTGTTTGCGGCACGTCGCGGCAAGCGTTTCGTTGAGATGGATGATTTCGAATCGGCCAAGGACAAAATCATGATGGGCGCGGAACGCCGCTCCATGGTGATGCCGGAAGAAGAACGGCGCAATACCGCCTATCACGAATCAGGCCATGCAGTGGTCGCCAAACTGTTGCCCAAGACCGATCCGGTGCACAAGGTGACCATCATCCCGCGCGGACGTGCGCTGGGTTTGACCATGCAACTGCCTTCGGAAGATCGCTACAGCCTGGACAAGGTTCGGATACTCGATACCATCGCGGTGTTGTTCGGCGGGCGTATCGCCGAAGAGATCTTCATGCACCAGATGACCACCGGTGCTTCGAACGATTTCGAACGTGCCACTGCTATGGCGCGGAGCATGGTGACCCAGTGGGGGATGTCGGATGCGCTTGGCACGATGGTGTATGGCGAAAACGAGGGCGAAGTGTTCCTGGGGCGCTCGGTGACCACACACAAGAATATCTCCGAAGCGACCATGCAACAGGTGGATGCCGAGATTCGCCGCATCATTGATCAGCAATACGCGCTGGCGCGCAGTTTGATTGAGGCCAATCGCGACAAGATCGAAGCGATGACCAAGGCGTTGCTGGAATGGGAAACTCTTGACTCCGACCAAATCAACGACATCATGGCCGGCGATCCGCCGCGTCCACCCAAGCCAACTCCAAGCAGCCAGGCTACGCAGCCACCCAAGGATCAGGCGCCGACTGCCCCGGCTACAACGCCTACGCAACCTGCGCAGGGAATTTGAAAAAAGCAGGATTTAGGATAGTGGAATCCTTGATCCTGAATCCTTGATCCTGTCATGTTTCATTGCGGAAATTTCAAATTCGATTTGTCCAGACCTCAGATCACGGGATCTCTGGTCATGGGCATCGTCAATGTCACACCCGATTCCTTCTCCGACGGCGGCCTGCATCTACAACGTGACAACGCGCTGGCGCATGCGCAACAACTGATCGCCGAAGGCGCGGACATGCTCGACATCGGCGGCGAGTCCACTCGTCCCGGTGCGCAGCCAGTCAGTGTTCAAGAGGAACTGGATCGGGTGTTGCCTGTCATCGAAGGTTTGCGCGACGCGCCCGTGCCGATCTCGATAGATACCTTCAAACCGGAGGTGATGCGGGCGGCGATCGCTGCCGGTGCGCAGATGGTCAATGACATTAACGCATTGCAAGATGCCGCTGCGATGAATGCAATTGTTGCCAGCGATGTCGCCGTGTGCCTGATGCACAAACAAGGCAACCCGCAGAGCATGCAGGAACAGCCCCATTATCAAAACGTGGTGATCGAAGTCAGCGCGTTCCTGCGTGAGCGTATTGCGGCAGCCGAAGCCGCCGGCATCCAACGCAAGCGGATCGTGATCGATCCGGGCTTCGGATTTGGCAAGACCCTGGAGCATAATCTCGCCTTGCTGCGCGAATTGACCAAGATGACCAAACTGGGTGTGCCGGTATTGGTGGGCCTTTCGCGCAAGTCCATGTTGGGTGCGCTGACCGGACAAGATGTAACGCAGCGTCTGCCTGCCAGTATTGCGGCGGCGTTGACCGCGATGCAACGCGGTGCCGCCATCGTGCGCGTGCATGATGTGCGCGCGACGGTGGACGCGTTAAAAGTCTGGAATGCGGTGAATGGAGAGTCAAGTTGAGCAAAAAATATTTCGGTACCGACGGCATACGCGGAACAGTAGGCGAGCATCCGATCACTCCGCAGTTCATCATGCATCTGGGCTATGCGACCGGCAAGGTGTTGGCGAGCACGGGTGGCACGCGCGGAGAACGCATTGGTGTTTTGATCGGCAAGGACACGCGCATCTCCGGTTACATGCTGGAATCGGCTCTGGAAGCCGGTTTGATCGCGGCTGGCATCGATGTGTATCTGGCCGGGCCGGTGCCAACGCCGGCGGTGGCTTATCTGACCCGCGCATTGCGCTTGCAGGCCGGCATCGTGATTTCTGCATCGCACAATCCGTTCGACGACAACGGCATCAAATTTTTCTCAGCTCATGGCACCAAGTTGCCGGACGAGACCGAGCGCGCCATCGAAGCGGCATTGGACGATGAGATGAGAACCAACTCTTCTGAAGGACTGGGTAAAGCCAAGCGCATCGACGATGCGGCCGGTCGCTATATCGAATTCTGCAAAAGCACTTTCCCCGCCGATCTGGATTTGCGCGGCATGAAGATCGTGGTGGACAGCGCGCACGGCGCGACTTACCACATCGCGCAACACGTGTTACACGAACTCGGCGCGGAAGTGATCGCCATCGGCGCGCAGCCGGACGGCAAGAACATCAACGACGGCTACGGCGCGACCGCGCCGTACAATTTGCGCAAGGCGGTGGTCGATCGCCACGCGGACATCGGCATCGCGCTGGATGGTGATGGAGACCGCCTGGTGATGGTGGGCAGCGAGGGGAAACTCTATGACGGCGACCAGCTGCTGTACGTGATCGCCAAACATCGTCAATCACAAGGCAAGCTGCACGGCGGCGTGGCCGGCACGCTGATGACCAATCTGGCATTCGAGCACGTGATGCAGAAGCTCGGCATTCCGTTCAAGCGCGCCAAAGTCGGCGATCGCTACGTGATGGAATTATTGCAGCAACAAGGCTGGCAACTCGGCGGCGAGAATTCCGGCCACATCATCTGTCTTGACAAGCACAGCACCGGCGATGGGATCATCTCCGCTCTGCAAGTACTGCACGCATTGCGGGTGAACAAGCAAACCCTTGCAGAGGCGACGCACGATCTGCGCATGTATCCGCAAGTGCTCATCAATGTAAAAGTGGACAAGGGTGTCGATTGCCTAAAGCACGCCAAAGTCAAAGCAGCGGTGGTTGATGCAGAAAAGGTTTTGAACGGCAAAGGCCGTGTGTTGTTGCGCCCATCAGGTACAGAGCCACTGTTGCGTGTGATGGTTGAAGGGGAAGATCAGAAGTTGGTCGAGCAGTCCGCTCAACGCATCGCAGATGTGGTGAAAAAAATGGCAGTCAGCTAGTATGCCGACCGGGAGTGAAGGTTACAGTTTTGCCAATTTAGGCGGGCGAGCTTCTGTTTCCAAGCTGCAAAGTCTGCATACACGACAAGACACCCTGCGGTCTTTTAATAAATTTACCCATGGTTGCCGCCCATTCCCTATCTGGTTACAATGAATTTTAATAATCGACCATTCCCTAACGAATATGAAGATTCTCCTGGCTGAAGACTCTCGTGCAGATGCTGCCTTAATGATGGCGCGTTTGGCGTCATTTGGCCACGAAGTGACTCTCGCCGAGAACGGTCAGGTGGCATTCGACAAGTTCTGCGAATCGCCGCCCGATCTGGTATTGATGGACATTGAGATGCCGTTGATGAACGGATTCGAGTGCGCGAACCGGATGCGAGCTTTTGAGGCGATGCAGAAGTGGGCATGGACGCCAATCGTTTTTCTGACGGGATCCGATGTTCCGGGAAATCTCGTCACGGCGATTGAGGCCGGGGCAGATGATTATTTGGTCAAAGGTGTGCCTGAAGACGTTCTGCACGCGAAGATGAAGGCTATGGCGCGTATTGCTGCGATGCGGCAGTTGCTGGCGATTGCCAATCAAAAACTCGAACAACAGGCCAGTCGTGACGGGCTGACAGGCTTGTTTAACCGTCGCTGGATGGATATCAAGGTCGATCATGCGTGGGTGGAGTCCATACGCAAGAGCACACCGTTTGCTATCTTGATGCTGGATGTAGACAATTTCAAGAAGTACAACGACCACTACGGACACCAGGCGGGTGATGACTGCCTGCGTGCCATCGCCAATACTATCGAAGCGGTGGTCGTAGAATCCAACGTTGAAGGTTTTGAAGGTTATACAACAGATGCCTTTACGGCGCGCTACGGCGGTGAGGAGTTCGCTGTCGTGATTCCCGGTGTTTCAAACTTGGCTTACGAACGATGCGCCACGCGTATCCTCGAATCCGTGCGTAAGCTGGATATTAAGCATGAGCACAACATGGTGTGGAATATGGTAACCGTTTCCATTGGCGGATGCCGCATTGAACCTTCTTCGGGCGAACTGGCCAAGATATTCCGTGATGCGGATGCGAAGCTCTACCTTGCCAAGAGAAACGGGCGGAATCGCATCGAGCTTGCGGGCTAAATTTACTTCGCTTTTACTTGATCTTACGTGCAATGACAAAGGGCGGTTTTACCGCCCTTTGTTTTACGACTTGTTACTAGGTGTAACTATTAAGAAAGGCCAGCCCAGGTAGCAATCGATACTGACAATGCGGCAAGCCAGCCAAATGCAACATGGAACTCGGCATCTTGTGGAAGGGTATTGCTGTCGTCTTTAACGCTCATTTTGAATCTCCTAAATTAATAATCGTCAAAATATGTGATCATTGGTTATACCCAAATAAATCAGGCTCATTTTCAGACTGAATGATTTGGCTTTAGTTCCATAATACTAAAATTTAATTTGAGTGAGCTGATGTAACGGTGGGGAGTATGGCGGCAGGTTGCCAATTGGCGATAGCCCAGGCCAATAGGTGTTCAATCGTGCGGAGCCTTAATTCAGCAGGTGGTTGCTGGCGCAGGAACACCAGTGCGTCAAACAAAGCGGATGCTGTGTTGTTCTTTTCGACAGGCCGGGCGAGGGTTTGTTTGCTGAGCTTTTCGCCTTGCGCATTCACCACCAACGGCAGGTGCATGTAGCCAGGAGTGTTCAATCCCAGTAGCTGTTGCAAATACATTTGGCGCGGGGTGGAGTAGAGCAGATCAGCTCCGCGCACCACATGCGTGATGCCCTGGAGCGCATCGTCCACTACTACCGCTAATTGGTAGGCGAATAATCCATCGGCGCGCAACACGATGAAATCGCCGACTTCGGTTGCGAGGTGTTGGGTGATGCGGCCTTGCAGGGTGTCGTCAAAAACCACAACTCCGTTCGGGCTGAGCTTGTCGAAGCCTGTATACCATTCGACAGGCTCAGGGCGAACGGTTTGTTGCATATCAGTGCGCACCCGCCACGCCCGTCCCTCGCGTTCAGGTGGGATGCCATTGCGGCAAGTGCCAGGATATATTTGTCCGTCTATGCCATGCAGCGCCGAATCTGCGATCTCTTTGCGCGTGCAGCAACACGGGTACACCGCACCAGTTTCTTTCAATTGATGAAAGGCCTCCACGTAAGCGGCATTGTGCTGGCTTTGGTAAATGATGTCTTCATCCCAGTGCAGGCCGTAAGCTTCCAGCGTGCTGAGGATTTTATCGGCAGCGCCTTTGACTGTGCGCGGATTGTCGAGGTCTTCGATGCGCACCAGCCATTTGCCGTTGTGATGTTTCGCATCGAGATAACTGCCGACGGCGGCGACTAAAGAACCAAAGTGTAGCGGGCCGGTGGGGGAGGGGGCGAATCTGCCGCGATAGTTGGACATTCAGCGCAACGCCGGAATCTGGATGGCAGCGTGGGCAGAAGATGCCTGCCCAACCTACGCATGCTATCAGGCAGGAACCGGCTCTTCAGCAAACTCCAATTTTATTTTCTTGTCCGCATCAATATCTACAGTCACCTTGCCGCCATTCGCCAGCTTGCCGAACAGCAGTGCGTCGGCGAGCGCGGAGCGTATTGTGTCCTGGATCAGGCGCGCCATCGGGCGTGCGCCCATCAGCGGATCGAAGCCGTTTTCAGCCAAGTGATCCTTGAGCGCGTCAGTGAACACGACTTCCACTTTCTTCTCGTGCAACTGTTCTTCGAGTTGCATCAGGAATTTGTCCACCACGCGCAGGATGACTTCCTTGTCCAGCGGCGCGAAGGAAATGACTGCATCCAGGCGATTGCGGAATTCCGGCGTGAACATCTTCTTGATGTCGACCATCTCGTCGCCTGCGGCGGCAGTCTTGGTGAAGCCGATCTGGCTCTTGTTCAGTGTTTCCGAACCCGCGTTGGTGGTCATGATGATGACCACGTTGCGGAAATCTGCCTTGCGCCCGTTGTTGTCGGTGAGCGTGCCGTGATCCATCACTTGCAACAGAATGTTGAAAATGTCCGGATGTGCTTTTTCGATTTCGTCCAGCAGCAGCACGGCATGCGGTTGTTTGCTGATCGCCTCGGTGAGCAGACCGCCCTGGTCGAAGCCGACGTAGCCGGGCGGCGCGCCGATCAGGCGCGACACGGCATGACGTTCCATGTATTCGGACATGTCGAAGCGGTGCAACGGCATGCCCATCGTATAAGCGAGTTGCCGCGCCACTTCGGTTTTGCCGACACCGGTCGGGCCGGAGAACAGGAAGCTGCCGATAGGTTTTTGCGGATTGCCCAAGCCGCTGCGCGACATCTTGATCGCGGTGGCCAGTGCGTCGATCGCCTTGTTCTGGCCGAACACCACTGCTTTCAAATCGCGATCAAGCGTCTTCAGCGTGTTGCGATCATCGCTCGATACGGTGCGTGGAGGGATGCGCGCGATCTTGGCAATGATCTCTTCGATCTCATGTTTGCCGATGACTTTCTTTTGCTTGGATTTCGGCAGGATGCGTTGCGCCGCACCGGCTTCGTCCAGCACATCGATTGCCTTGTCCGGCAAGTGGCGGTCATTGATGAAACGCGCGGAAAGTTCTACTGCGCTGGTAATCGCAGAGGCGCTGTATTTAACGTTGTGATGATCTTCAAAGCGCGACTTCAACCCGCGCAGAATCGCGATGGCCTGCTCGACGGATGGCTCCGGCACATCGATTTTCTGGAAACGGCGCGACAGCGCGTGATCCTTCTCGAAGATGCCGCGATACTCCTGATAGGTGGTTGCGCCTATGCATTTCAACAGCCCGTTCGACAATGCCGGCTTGAGCAGGTTGGATGCATCCATAGTACCGCCGGAAGCAGCGCCTGCACCTATCATGGTGTGGATTTCGTCTATGAACAGGATCGCGTTCGGTGCATCGGCGAGCTCTTTCAGCAATGCCTTCAGGCGCTGCTCAAAGTCACCGCGATATTTGGTGCCAGCCAGCAGAGCGCCCATGTCGAGGGCATACACATGTGCGTTCTTGAGTATTTCCGGCACGTCATTTTCAATGATGCGACGCGCCAACCCCTCGGCGATCGCAGTCTTGCCCACACCCGCTTCGCCAACCAGCAGCGGGTTATTTTTGCGGCGACGGCATAGTGTCTGGATGACGCGCTCCAGTTCGATCTCGCGTCCGATCAGTGGGTCGATCTTGCCAGCCAGCGCCTGTATATTTAAATCCTGCGCGTAATTTTTCAGCGCGCCACCGGCATTCTGTTCCTGCTCGGATTCCGTTTCGGCCTGTGTTTTGGAGGGCAAGCTTGCCTGGGTCTTGTCGATGCCGTGGGCGATGTAGTTCACCACATCGAGGCGGTTGACGTTGCGCTGGGTGAGGAAATACACCGCGTGTGAATCTTTTTCGCCGAACAGCGCAACCAGAATATTGGCGCCGGTCACTTCTTTCTTGTTGGTGGATTGCACATGCAGGATGGCGCGCTGGATGACGCGCTGGAAACCGACCGTTGGCTGGGTATCCACTTCGTGGCCGCCGGGAGTGATAGGGGTATGGGTCGTGATGAACTCGGAAACGACCTGGCGCAATTCCTCAATGTCGACGCCGCAAGCGCGCAACACCTGCGCGGCGGAAGCGTTATCCAGCATCGTGAGCAGTAAGTGCTCGACTGTGATGAACTCATGACGCTTCTGGCGAGCCTCGACGAACGCCAAATGCAAACTTACTTCCAGTTCCTGAGCAATCATATCAATTTTCCTCCATGCCGCATCGTAACGGATGTCCATGTTGTTTTGCAAATTCTGTTACCTGTCCAACTTTGGTTTCGGCGATATCCAGAGAATACACCCCGCATACTGCTGAGCCCTCATTATGCACTTTGAGCATGATTTGTAGTGCACGTTCCCGATTCATCGCGAAAAACCTCTGTAATACCTCAATAACAAAATCCATCGTAGTGTAATCGTCATTAAACAAAATCACCTTGTATGTACGAGGTGGCTTTGCTTTGACGCGTTCCGGCGCAAGTACCGTGCTGCTGTGTTGTTTGGTTGCCATAGTGTTCGATGCGTATTCTGACACTTCTTCCGTGTATATATTTGATGATTAACGATGCTTTTTCAAGCCCAATCGAGATTTTTTTAATAAACCACTTGACGACATCGGCTAATTCAGAGTAAAAAGCGCGCTGGAGTTTGATTCAAAGTATCTGCAGTACTGGTTTTGCCGTGTGCGGTCTTGGATTCAAACAGTTTTGCGGGGGTCTTCCCCGTTTTTTTAGTAAGGAAGTAAACACATGGCAACTGGTACAGTTAAATGGTTCAACGACGCAAAGGGATTTGGTTTCATCACTCCCGATGATGGCAGCGAAGATCTGTTCGCGCACTTTTCCGCAATCAACATGAGCGGCTTTAAATCGCTCAAAGAAGGCCAGAAGGTCACCTTCGAAGTAGTTCAGGGTCCTAAAGGCAAGCAAGCATCAAACATCCAGGCTCCTTGATCGGTTCCTGAGTTGGTAAAATAAAGCCCGTCACGAAAGTGTCGGGCTTTTGGCTTTATGCTTGCGTTAATCCTCTAAAGTTATACGCGTTGCTTAACCATTAGCCCGACATAATCAGCGTCGGGTCTGAATGGGATTTCTGTGTTTTTACCCCCTCCCTAGCCCTCCCCCTGCAAGGGGGAGGGGACGGTTCATGACACAGTAAGATTAATCAATGGAGACCAGCGCTGCATTAAACGTTGCGCTGGGCCGCATGGCTTTTGATGTCTTGTCGAAGTCAGGATGATAATACCCGCCCATATCCACCTGCTTGCCCTGAGCCGCGATCAACTCGGCATTGATCTTGGTCTCGTTGTCCGCGAGTGTCTTTGCCAGCGGTGTGAAGCGCGCCTGGATCTCTTTGTCCCTGGTCTGTGCGGCCAATGTCTGTGCCCAATACAGCGCGAGGTAGAAATGGCTGCCCCGGTTGTCGATCTCGCCGACTTTTCTCGCTGGTGACTTGTTGTTCTCAAGGATACGGGCGTTGGCCTGATCCAGCGTCTCCGCCAGCACTTGCGCTTTCGCGTTGCCGAATTTTTGGGCAAGGTGTTCCAGCGACACACACAGCGCCAGAAACTCGCCCAACGAATCCCAACGCAGATAACCTTCCTTCTGAAATTGCTGCACATGCTTGGGTGCAGAACCGCCCGCGCCGGTCTCGAACAAGCCGCCGCCATTCATCAGCGGAACGATGGACAACATCTTGGCGCTGGTATTGAGTTCCAGTATCGGGAACAGGTCGGTGAGGTAATCGCGCAGCACGTTGCCGGTGACGGAGATGGTATCCAGCCCTTTGCGCGCACGCGCCAAAGTAAAACGACATGCGTCCGCCGGTTCCATGATCTTGATGTCCAGCCCGGTGGTGTCGTGATCCTTGAGGTTCTTCTCGACCTTGGCGATGATCTGCGCATCGTGCGCGCGGTTCTTGTCCAGCCAGAAAATGGCTGGCGTGTTGGACAGCCGCGCGCGCGTGACGGCGAGCTTCACCCAATCCTGAATGGGCGCATCCTTGGCCTGGCAGGCGCGGAAGATGTCGCCTTGCTCGACTTGCTGCTCCAGCAATACTTTGCCTGTGCTTTCTACGATGCGCACCACGCCGTCGCCCAGGACCTCGAAGGTCTTGTCGTGCGAGCCGTATTCCTCGGCCTGCTGCGCCATCAGGCCGACGTTCGGCACAGAGCCCATCGTGGCGGGATCGAGCGCGCCGTTCTTCTTGCAGTCTTCGACCGTGGCGTCATACACGCCCGCGTAGCAGCGGTCTGGGATCATCGCCAGCGTGTCGTAGGCCTTGCCGTCGGCGCCCCACATCTTGCCGCCGTCGCGGATCATCGGCGGCATCGACGCATCGACGATCACGTCGGAGGGCACGTGCAGGTTGGTGATGCCCTTGTCGGAATTCACCATCGCCAGCGGCGGCTGGTTCCTGAAACAGTCGGCGATGTCGGCCACGATGGTGGCGCGCTTGTTCTCCGGCAACGCCAATACCTTGGCCTCCATGTCGCCGAAGCCGTTGTTGACGTTGACCTTCAGTGAATTGAGCAGCGCGCCGTGCTTGTCGAACACGTCCTTGAAGAATACGGAAACGGCATGGCCGAACATGATGGGGTCGGATACTTTCATCATCGTGGCCTTGAGATGCAAGGAGAGCAGCACGTCCTCTTTTTTCGCAGCGACAATCTGCTCGTCATAGAACTGGCGAAGCGCGCGGCGACTCATCACGGCGGCGTCGATGATCTCGCCAGCCTTGAGTGAAAGTTTATCCTTGAGCACGGTGACCTTGCCGTCACGGCCCACGAATTCGATTCGAGTGTTGACGGCTTCCGGTACGGTCACGGATTTCTCGCTGCCATAAAAGTCGCCACTGTTCATATGCGCCACGCGGGTTTTTGAGTCGGTGCGCCACGCGCCCATCCTGTGCGGATGCTTGCGCGCGAACTGCTTGACCGAAGCGGCGGCACGGCGATCGGAGTTGCCCTCGCGCAGCACCGGATTCACTGCGCTGCCGAGCACCTTGCTATAATGTGCCTTGATCTCTTTTTCGGCATCCGTCTTCGGGTCTTCCGGGTAATCTGGAACCTTGTATCCCTGCGACTGCAATTCCTTGATCGCGGTCTTCAGCTGCGGGGTTGATGCGCTGACATTCGGCAACTTGATGATGTTCGCTTCCGGTTTGAGCGTCAGTTCACCCAGTTCGGTCAGTTGATCGGCGATCTTCTGGCTGGCGTTCAGGTTCTCGGGGAAGTTCGCGAGTATCCGTCCCGCAAGCGAAATGTCGCGCGTTTCAACTATAACGCCGGCCGCCTTGGTGAAGGCTTGCACAATGGGGAGCAAAGAGTAGGTTGCCAGTGCCGGCGCTTCATCGGTCAGGGTATAAATGATTTTTTGGCTGCTCATATTTTTCTCGTCTCGTGAAATTTGGCTCATTTAGTAAAATTCGGTAAGCATTTCTTCGTATACTGTACGCCACTTGCTGGCCGATATTGAAAATGAAATAAACGAAATGGGTCGTATCCTGCTTTTCAACAAACCTTATGGCGTGATCTGCCAGTTCAGTCGTGATGGCATTCATCCAGCGCTGGCCGATTATATCGCGCTTCCAGGCTTTTATCCCGCTGGGCGGCTGGATACTGACAGCGAAGGCCTGCTGGTGCTGACCGATGACGGGCAGTTGCAACATCGCATCACCGACCCCAAACATAAATTGCCGAAGACTTATTGGGTGCAAGTAGAAGGCGTGCCGGATGAAGCCGCGCTGGAGCAGTTACGTGTTGGTGTGAAGCTACCCGAATTCACCACTCAGCCTGCGGAGGCGCGCATGATGGGTGAGCCTGCCAATCTATGGCCGCGCGATCCGCCGATCAGGTCGCGCAAAAACATTCCAACCAGTTGGATCGAACTGACCATAAGCGAAGGCAAGAACCGCCAAGTGCGGCGCATGACCGCCGCAGTTGGCTTGCCTACGCTGCGTTTGATACGCTACCGCATCGGCGGGTGGACTCTGAAAGGATTGGAGCAGGGGAAGTGGCTGATCAAATTATCGTAATCAATTGCGTTGACAAACAATGCATGAACTTTTAACGTGCACGATATTACTTGCCGAGTGAGGTTGCCATGTCTTTGCCACGTTTTTGGATGCTGCTTGTTGCGCTTTTTTTCATGGGTGTGTCAGAGGGCAGTTTCGCCGCACAACAATCTCACGGGACAGTATCTGCAACGGCGAAATTGTTGAGAGGAACCTGGTACAGCCCGGAAGGAAGTATCACGTTCAAGGATGACGGGACCATCAACCTTAGGCGCATAAGATATTACTATGCAGTTTCCAATGGCGGCATGATACAGCTCAGCGGAAAACACAGCTCGAATGCGATTCCCTATCAGCTTGCTGGCGGCAAGCTTACCTTGACGCTAAGCGGCAAGTCGACGGTTTATACACGCACGCGACCATGAAGAAACTAACGGCTTCGCGCGTGTGGATGTGCGTGCATCTTTGCTATGGTTTGTTACATGGTTTGCGCAAATTTAAGACAGCAAGGGCAGATGAAAGCATCATCTGACCTGCCAACTTGCCACTTTAAATCTTCTTGCAACTGCTAACTTATAGAATCAATCGTCCGTGTCCCCGCCCATGCGCTTCGTCACATACTTGAGGTCGAAGTCGAGCACCCGTGCGGAGAGGCGGTCGATCAGCGCGGATTTCCTGTCGTCGTTTTTCTCATGTGTTTTGTCGCTCTCGCGTTCTTCGTCGCGGCCCAGGTCTTGATGCTCTTTGTTGATGAGCTCGAGCATCGTCTGGATTTGTTTCTTGACAACCTTGGGCTGGTTCAATCGGTATGCACTGATAGCAGATTGAAAGTTGCGGTCTAGCTGGGAGGAAAAGGTGGCATCGAGTAATTTCATTCCGATCCAGGTGTGCATCTGGGCTTGGATGCGTTCCTGCAATACTGCAGCATCGAATGGCGAAGGCACGGCGATGGTGGGGACGGCGGCGTTGCGGGTAATGAAATCGTTGTCGCGCAACCGGTTCAATTCGGCCAGAACAGCGCTGCCTTCCAACGGGCCTTCGTCGGGGAAACCGAAGACCTCACCCATCCCATCCATCTGGGACGGACAAACGCCGGGCAAATCCAGGCTGCTGAAACCGAAGCCACTCAGGGTGCGTCCTGCCGGAATGCCGCCGGTGCTCATAGGAGGGTTAGGCATCCAAGCAATTCTGGATAAGTTGTCGCTTGAAATACGGATAATACTCCCGTGCCAACCAACGGGAGAGGCTATAGCAATTTTCGTGGCAGCATTGTATGCATCGATTGCAGCTTGTGTGGCGTTTTGACGTCTTGGCAATGGAAGCTCGCCCACAATGGGGTCGATGATTTGATCCAGCACTATGCCGACGATGGCTTGTTTGGCCGCTGCGTCATTGGACACTGTATAGCGATAAACGATGGCTCCATTTTCCCCCAAGCGAAAGCTGGAACGGATGGTCGGGACGATTTTCGTGGAGGGCACGAATATCGTCTGCGACAGTTCGGTTGAATTCGGGTCGCCCCGGTAGGTGATGGTGTAATTCCCCGTGGCTGGGTCGAGCGCGATGCCTTCGCCCGGATAAGCGTGCGCATAAAACGATATTACTAATGCCGCAATGCCGGTTAACAGCTTGCTGGGTGTTTTCATTGCGGTCTCCTAAAAGTCGACATGGAAGTGACGGTTGTTTGGTACGCCATTGCAAACTCTACCAATTTGTTCACCTGCGCAATGTAGCGTGGCTTTAGCGTGTGCTTTTGCCGCATTTTTTGATAACTCGCCGAAGAGTGCAGATGGCACCGCGCCTTCATTGTTGGGGCCGCTGTTTTCGGCGCGGATGTCGATCGACCTACCCCGGTCATGCCCGACATGCGGGGATGTCCAAGGAGTGCTCCCTACGTCGAACAGACCGCCCCACACCAAGCTGGCATCGTTGAGATACAGCTTTGCGCCGAGGTTGATGTTGGTGTAAAAAATGGCTAAATTTTCCAATTTATCTATTGAAGCAGTCGTGAGGTAGTGGTTATCAGAATGTTTGTTCTTGATAGCCCCGATCACATTCCCTGCAGAATCCTGTAGCGCATAGTAAGGCGAAGCCGGGATCGGCTGCAATCCATCCACCATCACCTTGACATAGCCATCGGCGGAATTGCATCCGGGGCAGGTGGCGGTGATGGTGTGTTCGCCTGCCGGGGCAGGGGCGCGGAAAATGAAACCGGATTCGCCGCTGCCGTCCGTACTGCCCAGCACACATCCGCTGAACAGCTGGCCGCAACCCACATCACCCTTGGGACGATTTTCGTTGTGGTCGTGCCCGCCGCTACCACCTTGCACGTCCACCGTGAGGGTAATTGGCTTGCCTGATTTGGGCAGGCCAAATTGATCTTTCACAACGGCCTTGAGCGCCAGTAAGCTGCCCGGCTCGGTAGTAAATGGTCCTTTGGTCGAGTAAACAGACTCTATGGTGAGAGTGAGGGTTTGATAAACACAGCCCGGTCCGTTGGAGTCCGGCACATAATCAATGTTACAAGCGCAAGGTGAGCCGGACATGTTGGCCGGGCAGGCGGGAATAATACAGCTTGTTTGTGCGGGGTCGGGCACATAAGGATCATCGCAGGTGCATGGGTTGCCAATTGGTTGGGCATGATCCGGGCAACCTGTCGAGTAAGCGATACGGTAAATTTCGGTGCAAACGTTATGCGGGCAATACCCCTGACTGTCCCTGGGAAAATCGACGTAGAGATAGCATGCCCCGCATTCTCCACCCAGATTAACCTAGCTGTCAGCCGCGCCTAAATCGCTCGCAACGCAGGCTTCGAACGCAGCGTAATCCAGCGTATCGGTAATTCCGTTGGTCACGGGAATCTTGATGCAATTGCCCACGCTTGCGAATGT
This sequence comes from Gallionella sp., assembly GCA_025350705.1. GTDB lineage: Bacteria > Pseudomonadota > Gammaproteobacteria > Burkholderiales > Gallionellaceae > Gallionella. Next base: position 135 of record JANXXH010000123.1, on the reverse strand, counting down.
GCCGCCTCTCACCGTGCCCGAAGCGTTCGCAGGATTAACCATCGTCACCAATGGAATCACGATGACCGAAAGATACAACGCGATAGTGAGTGAAACAGACCGGAGAAATCTTGTTGCATCAAACGTTGGCGCAGC
>JANXXH010000094.1 GCA_025350705.1 Gallionella sp. | reverse complement strand
CACGCTCAAATAGTCGGACATTCGAACATGCCCTCCCAGCTCCGCCGCTTTCCCCGCCATGATTTGCCCCCGGTATGATTTGCGTACCGGTGAATTGTAATGGGAATTTCGTTAAGTGAACAGCATTGGGGACAGACCACGATTACCTAAGTGGAAATCTGTTCCCAATATAAATAAATGCGCAAATGAGCAAAAAAATTTCAGCCATAATCAGGATTGAGATGCCGACAGTAGTTTGTTTTATCGGAAAAATCATGTATGAGAAATATACCGGATCAAAAGATTTCTCTTTTGGCTGGCAGAGTAGCATCAATGGTGCGAAGATCTTCGTTATGCATTTTCCTTTGCGCGGAGAAGCCGTTGTTAGGATTCGCGAGTTAAGAAAAATCGCACAAGCCGCTCATGCTTGATCCGCAGTTAATTTTCTATCCGGGTTAACCACTATGGAACAAAATATGACCGCATTAAAACTCATATCCTCGCGAGACGAGGCCGGTAACGTCCGGACATTTATCTTTGAAACGAATGGCCTTGCCTGGATAGCGGGGCAGAACCAGGGTTATACATTGCCGCAAGCGGGCGCGACTGAAGCTGAAAATCAGCGTTGGTTTACCATCGCTTCCGCACCGAGCGAAGGAGTAATCCACCTCACAACGAGGGTATCAGATAGCAGGTTCAAGCAAGCCCTCAACGCCATGAAACCGGGTGAGGAGATCATGGCGTACGATCTTGGCGGAGACTTTACCTGGGAAGAAGAATCAGATGAGCCTGTCGTGATGGTTGCCGGAGGAATTGGCGTAACACCGTTTCGCAGTATTCTGCTTGAGCGGCACAAAGCAGGGAAACCACTTAATGCCACTCTTTTATATTTTAATCGCACCGAAGAAGTTCCTTTTCAAACCGAACTGCAAAAACTTTCCAATAAGCATCCGGAATTTACTTTGCGTATCACCATTGGTGAACATATCACCGCAGATAAAATTCTTGAGCTTGCGCCTCAAGCGAGAAAACAAATACTCTATCTGTCCGGACCAGAGCCGATGGTTGAGAGTATTGGCTCAAAGTTGCATGAACGCGGCATTACTGTCAAACAGGATAGATTTCCAGGCTACGACGACAAGAACTATTAGGCGCACACATGAGAATTGCCATCAAGTAACCATTGGGGTCAGCATCGCAATAGCCCGCGTGGGGCGCAATCGCTATTGCGCCGAATGAAATGGGGTTCGCAGCGATGGGCGACTTGTCGCACAACTCGCAATACATCCGGTGCAATGCGCTTCGCTTATTGACACCCTACAGAATTAAAGATGCGATGCTCGCAAATCGATGAGCTTAGACTCCATTGATCCGGTGCTAGGTGCCGTTGCAGTGCGCGAGCAAATACCCCAAAATAATCCGGGCTGGATGGAGGTATTGGTTACTACGCCGAGCAGGTATCGGCTTTTTTTGAGCGTACATAAAAAACTGCGCACCAATAAATCCAGAAAACCATCTTCCTAGCAAAATAGGGAAGTCCATATATCTCGTTACGCCTCGCTGGCCCAAGCGCCCAGCAAGGAAGGAGGATATCTATGAGACACACCCGCGTCATTGTCACTCACTACGGCGGCCCCGATGCACTTCGGGTGGTTGAAGAAGAGCGCCCCGAACCGAAGGATGGGGAAGTGCAAGTTAGAGTGCTGGCCGCAGGCGTCTCCTTGCCCGACGTGATGGCTCGCGAGGGGGTTCATCCCGAAACGCCCCCAGTGCCCTTCACGCCCGGATGGGACCTGGTTGGCGTGGTCGATCGGCTCGGCGACGGTGTCTCCGGAATCGAACCAGGCCAAGTCGTTGCCGCGCTACCGATCCACGGCGCCTACGCTGAGTTCGTTTGCCTGCCGCAACGTGAACTGGTTCCGGTGCCATCAGGGTTGGATGCCGCCGAGGCTGTCAGTCTGGTGTTGAACTACATCACGGCGTACCAGATGATGCATCGTTCCGTTGAGGTCAGACCGGGCCAGCGCATGTTGATTCACGGCGCCGCAGGCGGGGTTGGCACGGCACTCTTGCAGCTTGGGCGCGTCACCGGTTTGGAGATGTACGGAACCTGTTCATCGCGAAATGCGTCGGTCGTTTCCGACCTAGGCGCTATCCCGATTGATTACCACCAGCAGGACTTCGTGAAAGAAATTTTCCGCCTCACGGGCGATGGCGTGGATGTCGTTTTTGACCCCATTGGCGGCCCCCATCTATGGCAATCCCGCAAAGCACTCCGACGCGGCGGAAGCGTGGTGGGCTACGGCCTTATTTCCTCGATACGCGGGGAGGGATTGGCCTCAGGCCGCCCGGGCCAGCGTCAACGCTTTCGCGGAACTGCCGCCTTCGCGTTATACATCGCCGGCGGCTGGCTTCTGCCGGGCCGGAAACGGGTGACCCCATACAGCATCCAGACACTTAAACGGCTGAAGCCGACATGGTTCAGGCAGGATTTGATCACACTGTTCGATCTGCTTCAACAGGGAAAGGTCAAACCGATCATCGCGCAGCGGCTCCCTCTTGCTGAAGCAAGACACGCACAGGAGTTACTCGCGGAAGGCGGCGTGACAGGCAAGATTGTCCTTGTATGCAATGGTGGGATGCTTGAGCCAGGGGGAGCGTAACATCGGCACGCAGCCTCCTACAAACTAATGGGGTCAGCATCGCAATAGTTTCACAAAGTCAATGTTCAGTTTCTCAGTTGTAACATCTGAAAGGAGTTCGCAATGGGCAGCCCCCAATCCGACAAGAACTTCGGCGGATCGATTGCGAAGTTTTACGACGAATATATTGTTCCGCTGATCTTTGAGCCGTACGCTGAAGATCTCGCAAGGCGGCTGGCTACGCGTAGGCTTGCCCGTGTACTCGAGATTGCCGCCGGCACTGGCGTCGCCACCCGTCGCCTTGCATCCCTGCTGCCGGAAGATGTCTCCATAGTCGCCACAGACCTGAATCAGCCCATGCTGGACTTGGCCTCCGAGGTGGGGACGGCTCGCCGTGTCGAATGGCGGCAGGCAGACGCCATGCAACTGCCCTTCGAAGATGGATCGTTTGACGCCGTGGTATGCCAGTTTGGTGCGATGTTCTTTCCCGACAAGTCAAAAGCATATTCGGAAGCCCGCCGGGTTCTGAGCTCTGGCGGCGTGCTGCTATTCAACGTATGGGACAGGATCGAGGAGAATGAATTTGCCGACGTGATCACGGCTGCGCTCGAATCAGTCTTTCCCGACGATCCGCCGCGCTTTCTGGCGCGTACGCCGCATGGCTACCATGACATCGCAACCATACAGCGAGATCTGCGCAGCGCTGGCTTTGTCACGACACCATCCGTGGATACCATCGCTGTGAGAAGCATCGCCGGGTCGGCCAGGATTCCCGCAATGGCGTACTGCCAGGGAACACCGCTGCGCAACGAGATCGAAGCGCGGGACAAGTCCCGGCTCGGCGAAGCGACCGACATCGCGGAGAACGCCATCGCCAGACGGTTCGGGCGCGGACAAGTCGCCGGCAAGATTCAGGCGCACGTTGTCTCAGCGGAATGCTAACGGAGCAAATAGAATGATATGGGGACGGAGCCCTAATCTTTTTTTATTACTATGAACCCAACTTCACCACACGGAAAATCGAAAGGGGAATAGACCATGTCCACAGGCACCATCCGGCTTCATCGCGTGCTCCGTGCAAAACCGGAGCGCATCTACAAGGCCTTCCTGGACGCGGAGGCAATGGCAAAGTGGCTGCCGCCCTACGGCTTCACCTGCAAGGTACACCACATGGAAGCCAAGGTCGGCGGCACCTTCAGGATGTCGTTCACGAACTTCACGACAGGCAACGGCCACTCGTTCGGCGGCGAGTATCTCGAGCTCGTGCCCTCCAGAACGATCTGTTATTCGGACAAGTTCGACGATCCAAACCTGCCCGGGGAAATGAAGACGACGGTGACCCTGACGCAGGTGTCGTGCGGAACCGAGATCACCATCGTGCAGGAAGGGATTCCCGGGGCGATCCCGCTGGAGATGTGTTATCTCGGCTGGCAAGAGTCGCTCGCGCAACTCGCGAACCTCGTCGAGCCGGAGATCCCGGACTGATGCAAGGGCACTTCTGGCTCTAGGTGTCGGTGGCTCTAGGTGTCGGAGTCGAATTTTTTCTAGCACGCCGCCAATGCTGTAAATTCAACTTGCCTTTTTTCACTCTCCCGATAGAATGACCGTATTCAATCTTTATTCGGTGACCTGTCATGCAAGAACAAATAATCAGCTTGACCGATTTCAAAACTTCCGCGAGCCGTTTGTTGCAGGAAACTCGCGGCGGGACGAATATCATCCTGACGCAGAACGGTTCGGCGAGTGCGGTGGTGCAGGACTATGCAACCTACCGCGCCCAGCAGGATGCTTTTTTGATGTTGAAGCTGATAGTTCAGGGCGAGGCTGATACACAAAAGAACCGTGTCACTGCGCAAGGCAAAATGTTCGATTCCCTGCGCGCATCGTTGCTGACGCAGCAAAAAAAGCGTGGCTGAAACCAAGTCCTATCAGGTGTTGTGGACTCACACGGCACAGCAGGATTTGATCGAGATCATAGATTACATCGCTCAGGACAACATAGTCGATGCGCTGGCGATCTTGCAAAAGCTGGAAACCAAAGCCGCGCTCTTGATTACTTTGCCCAATCGCGGCCGTATCGTGCCTGAGTTGTTGCATACCGGCATCTCGCAATACAGAGAGCTCATCAGCGCGCCTTGGCGCATCATTTACCGGATTGAAAATCGGCAGGTTTTAGTTATGGCAGTATTGGATAGCCGGCGCGATTTGCAGACGGTGCTGCTCGGTCGATTGGCGCGGTGAAATGGGCAGCGCGTGGAAATCTGCGACTGATAAGACTACTGGTGAAACAACTAGCCATCCCACTAAGCAACCACAAGACGGTTGCCAAGTGGTTGGTTATAGCCATCTGACGAAGCTGCAAAAGCCGAACGACGATACGGGGACGGAGCCCGGATCTTTTCTCATGATGCTTTGTTCGCTAGCGAACAGAAGATTCGGGATATAAGGGGGATACTTGCCGCAAGTAGTGGGTAATAGTCGGGGCAGAGCTGAAGTTTATCGTGACAGAACAAGCTGGATCGCTCAGGCAAAATCAATGGAGCAGCGATCATGAGCGCAACCTATAAAATAAACGGGCATATCTACCGGGCTTACCCGACACGTTTCTATTGCGACGGCATCGAAATCTCACCGGCCGAGTTTTTTACCGCAATCAGATCGTTTTATCACAATGCTCAACATTACTAACCAATCACCTACGCCAGCTCAAAAGGAGCTAACGGGGCCGCATCGCAATTGTTTTAGTATGAAGTCGGCATGGCTGTAAAATATCGACTCCGATACCTTTAGCTCTTCAGCCTGCCAATATACGTCAGGAGTCTCGATTGACGACTACAGCGAATTACCGCCCCGGCTTCCGCATCTCTGAGATCGATGTGGGATATTGATCCTGGGTTTCCTTGGTTCTTACATCATGGCGCGCATCGATGAGCGTCTCGGCATCTTGGTGGTCTTTACAGTTGCCCACTTCTTTCTGTTCTGCAACGTAGTGCGTATGGATCGCCCGCTCGAACTCATATGGGCAGCACTTTTCGTCCTTCTCGCTGCGAGCACCATGATCATCGATGTTCCGGCCTGGAGTAACACCTTCACGATCATGCTGACCGTGACCGCCGTCTTGGTGCTCATACAAGTTCGCAGGCCGTCCTACCATGGCGTATTCTGGAGACAGCTCAACCCGGGTTTGGAGCAGTGGTGGGAAAGCAACCGGAATTTTTAAAAGAACAAGGCTTCGCCCCCCAGTCGTTAAGGGTGGTCAATACGGTCAAACGCATACTTCAAATCAGCAACGGTTCGATCGACATTCAGCAATTTCTCAAGACCAAACAAACCCAATCTGAATGTCCTGAAGTCGGGTCTTTCATCGCATTGTAGCGGCACTCCCGCAGCGATCTGCAATCCCTCCTGAAGAAATTTCTTGCCGTTCTGAATGTCGGGATCGGATGTGTAACTCACCACGACCCCAGGCGATTGAAAACCCGGCGCTGCAACGGACGTGAAGTTTTTCGATTCAAGCAAGGAACGTACTTTCGTACCCAGATCGATCTGTCTTGCCTTGGCTGTAGCGAAACCAAGCGCCTGTGTTTCTTTCATGTTGTTGCGCAGGATCTTTAAGGAATCAGTAGGCATGGTCGCGTGATAAAGATGGCCGCCATTTTCATACGTCTCGATGATTTGCAGCCATTTTTTCAAGTCCAAAGAAAAGCTGTTGCTTTGCGCATGATCGATTTTATCGCGCGCTCGCTCGCCCAGCGCTATCATTGCGCAGCACGGTGAACTGCTCCACCCCTTTTGCGGAGCCGAGATCAGCACATCGACTTTGCGTTTTTTCATGTCGATCCACATTGTTCCAGAAGCGATGCAGTCCAGAACAAATATTCCGTTGATAGATTCAACCGCTGCGCCGATCGCCTGCACATAGGCGTCCGGCAGGATGATCCCGGAGGATGTTTCAACATGGGGCGCGAATACAACCGCCGGCTTTTCCCTTTTTATGAAGGCGACAACTTCCTCGATCGGGGGCGGTGCAAAGCAGCCTGTGGTGACGTTGTCGATCTGCCTTGCTTTAAGTACATGGACATCTTGTGTGATGTTTCCCATTTCCAGTATCTGGGTCCAACGATAACTGAACCAGCCGTTGCGAACGATCAGGCATTTTTGTTTTTGCGCGAATTGGCGCGCCACCGATTCCATGCCAAATGTGCCGCTGCCGGGAACAATGATCGCCGAGCGGGCGTTGTAAGTCTCTTTGATTGCAGCAGATATGTCCTTAACAATTTGCTGGAATTGTTTTGACATGTGGTTCAGGGATCGGTCGGTATATACAACCGAAAACTCAAGCAATCCATCGGGATCTACGTTGGGGAGCAAACCTGGCATGAAATTTCCTTTGCTAGATAAAGTTGCGATTCAAATATTCAACCGGTTGAATCCAAGTCGGGCGCGTTGAATATTGATTATTACATATACTCGTAGCCTTAATTGAAACAATGAGTCATGGATAGAAATTATAGAGGGCAGCATCGCAATAGTTTTTTGCACATATAATGGTTGGGTTCAGACACCATTGATTCTGAAATAAACGAAACCGCAGGTCAGCATTGGTGTTTCCGGAGAAAGGCAGGGCTTCAATGGAACAATTGATTCTGGGCATCGTGCTGGTGTTGACCATCATCTTTATCGTGCCTTTTCTGGTTTACGGACTGGGCTCGGTCGTGGCGGGATTGAAGACGCCGGCAGGCGTATCTCCGGCGAAGTTTCTGCTGAGTGTGCTTGTATCCAAGACCGGGACGGCGATCGCCTTTGTGCTGATCTTTTATGTTGCGCGCAGTTCGCTGAGCGGGCAGTGGCTGCTCTATGCTTCCATATGGTGGCTGATGTTTGTCATCGGCGAGATCGGGCAAGTCATCGGGCCTAATTATTCCTGGAAGGAAGCCGTCGCAGGCGTGATCTCGGAAACCGTTTACTTGCCGCTTTCAGCCTGCTTGATCGACTGGCTGATTGGTTTGAAATGAGAAGCTAAAGGGTTCAGCATGAGCCGACTCCTTTATTGCTTTATTGCAATTCTTGACGCAAAATTATTCGCAGAGCGAATCGCGGCTTCGTTCGCGGGAACTTCTTGATGACGACTCAAGCCGCGTTCTTCGAATACAGGGTAACCCGGTTACGGAGGGATCCATGAAGTTATTTGATCCGCAGTTGAGCCGAATTCGTACCTTTCTGTTTGGGGCGATGGCGCTTGTCTGGTTCAGCGAGATGATGCTTTGGGGTTTTCAGACCTTGTCCAAAATGTGGACAAATACCTGGATCATTGCCTCCGAGGATGCGCGTCTCGCGATGGCGCTCTACATCACCCACTCGGTTCATGCACCGGCCAAGGGCGCCTTGAGCGTCATGGCAGTTTACGGGTTGATGTCCAAGAACCCATTCACCCGGGCCGCGCTGTTTGTGTCGATGGCATTGGTTCCCCCTCTCAACCTGGCCTTCCCGTTTCGCGCACAAGGTTTCCCGCTGGCCTGGGTGGTGGTCCACACGATCTTGAGTCTCATCCTGTGGGGGTCATTCTTTGCGTTCAAGGAACCGGTTCGACAACCGGATCAGGGGCAGGCCAGCGGCGCCGGCCTATCACCGTCATCGCCGTGGGAGGCATTCCAGTATTTCTGGTTTGCGGCCAATGCCGCCGCCTTGACCGTGCTGGCATCGCTATTCCTGTTCTGGCCAGATACCGCCCTGAGTCTGGTTCATCCCTGTTTTTCCAGTTGGCTCAATGCGGAGCCCGGGCGGGTGCCGAGCCTGGTCTATAGTGGCATGGCGACCGGCACTCATCTGCTGGCGCTGGCGGTCGCTACCTGGATCGCTACCGTCTATTGTCGAAGTCAACCCACACTGCGACGGGCCGTGGCTGCGGCCAGCACGGTGCACGCCGGGCTATTTATCATTTTTCCGTTGCGGCAGATCATCACCGAGCTTGGTGGAAGCTGTGCAACCTCTTCCATTCTGTTTGCTTTTGTTCCGCTGTTTGCCGGTTGGCTGCTTTATGCGGCAGCTTCATACAGAGTAGAACGCAGGCGCCAGGAGGTACACAGTGGTTGATGATATGAAAGACCGGAAGAATGAAACCTGGGCCACGGCGATGATGCGACTGCGCCGCGTCGCCTGGCTCGTCATCCTGATCGCCGATGCGGGATTGCTTGCGTGGGGCGCGATGGCGGCTCTGGTGCCGGAACACCTGCTCGGACCGGGTTCCGCGCCTATCCTCGCTGCCGGTTATGAGGGCTACACCAAGGGCTCATGGTCAGAGCTCGCGCACACGTCTCCGATGACGGCCGAGTACATCACGCTGCTGTTCCGAATGTTTGGCGTAGGCAACGCGGAGTTCGCGCTGCTGGCGATGACCATCGCTGCCACCGCCTTCCGCCGGGGTGACGGTTGGGCATGGTGGGCGTTACTGGTCGGCAACACGATCGCTTTCGGCGCGCCAATGACGTACGACCGGATCGTGGGCGCCATCGGACCGTTCGAGATGTTGGAATACGTCGGCATTATCGGAATCTATGGGGCGCTCGCCGTCACTGCTCCTTTCCTGAAAGCTAAAGGTACCGGAGTGTGAGCTAACCCTTCAGGATACACTTCGATTCTGTTGGGTTACATCCCGGAATACTTTCCCCCGGACAACTTGCATTGACCGAGGCACAACGGCCAGAGATAATCGGCGGCATCCTGTTGAATTCCTATCCTCTGGTTTAACAGCATAAAGGCGCCATCATAAAGGAGACTTCAGCATGAAAGCATTCCTCCGCGAGAACCCCACCATCGCTTTTGGCTTGGGTTTGCCCCTGCTGCTCGTTGTGGCATTCCTGCTGATCTCGGGGATTCCCGCCCTGCTGGTAGAGCCGCCGCAATACGACGTACTTTACGCGACCGAGTACTACAATTATCCGAACGGCGTGCAGATCTCCGTCGTGAACCAGAAAGTTCAGGTCATCAATCAGGGTAATTCAATTGGCAACCAGAGACCGCGTCTCTGGCGTTACAGTCCAAAAACCGGGGCGGTAAAGGAGATCGGCATCATGCTGCCACTGCTGCCACCCGGCCTCACTCCGCCCGGACAGAGTCCCGCTACGCCGGAGACGGCTGCAAAAATCACGCCGATTGATGTCCCTGATCTTGCAGGGCTGACGATCGATTCTTCCAGCGTTGCGCCGGATGGATACGAATTCAGTGCAGGACCGAATGTCTATTCGGGTGATGTCTTCACTGGCCTGTTTTACTCCTCTCGCTACAGCAAAGAAGCGGTACTGACGAAAAAAGGGCGCAGTATCCGCCTGCCGAATGCCGGCAATATGTATTACAGTAATTACACCCACTTCATCGGCTGGGTCGTATCGCCATGATCTGGCTGTTAGTCATCATCTTCATATTCGTGCTGATAGGCGGCGGCTGGTGGGGCTGGCCGCTGTTGGCTGGCATCCTTGGCACGGCTAGCGTAACGGATAAGGCCAGCGCGCTGGAGAGCATCGCACGGCTGATGCGTGACTACGACATCACTCCGGCCGAAGTGGAAACCGCCTTTCATGCACCTGCCGAATCCCAACCTGTGTCCGCCCGGCGCAGCAGAGGCGACATCGCCAAGACGCTGTTTACCTATCTCGGTGCGATCTTCATTCTCGCCGGCATCAGTACCTATATCGGCACGTTCTGGGAGAGCATGGGCAGTGTGATGCGGGTTGTGGTGACGTTGGGTGTGGGCTACATTCTGTTCATCGTGCTGGTTTCTGCCCTGCATGAGAATAAATATCCCAAGAAAAAATTTACGGGGCTGATCCTGCCGCTTGCACTTGCCGCCGTATTCATGATGACCAGTGGCTGGTTCGTGCTCATTCACGAGGTGTACCCGCACGGTGATAACTGGCGTGCCGCAGCGCTCTCCGTTTTCGGCGTGATGGCCCTGCACCAGGGCGTGCTGTTCGGCAAATACCGGCTCACGGTGCTGGCATTCACGGCGCTGTTTTTTGTTTATGGATTTATGCATGTGGGCCTCGATCTGCTCGGTGTCCCTTACGCTTATATCGCCATCGTCCTTGGTGCTTCGTTGTTCCTGGTCGCCACCGCACTTGAAAACACGACTCAATGTGTGCTCACGGAACCCGCTTTGCTGATAGCAACCTGCTGGCTGAACGGCGGCCTGTTCGACCGCATCGCGATTGCCACCTCCGCGAACTGGGCGAGTCTGATCATTGGTGTGTGCGTGATGTTCACGGCTTACGGTTTGCACAAGGCGGGTCGGTATTCGCGCCTGTCCGGTCTCGGCTATTTGATCGGCTCGATCATGGCCTATAGCGGCTTGTTCGATCTTGTTCATAACACGCCCGTCGAACTCATCTATCTCGCAGTGGCAGCGTCGATGCTCTATGCCTGCGTGGTGCTGCAAAGCCGGGCGCTGTTGTTCACCACGGTCATTGCCATGCTCGGCTTCATCGGGTTTTACACCGCAAAGCATTTCGCAAACTCTTTGGGCTGGCCCGTCACGCTCGTCCTGATGGGCGTAGCTTTCCTGGGCGTCGGCACGATTGCCATCAAGGTAAGGCGGCACATCTAAAAATATATAATTCCAAATGACACCTTCATTAAGGATAAATGTCATGAATCAACGTTTGTTTGCACTGGCCATGCTTGCGCTCGCACAGTTTGTATTGTGTGCATCGCTTGCTCATGCCGTGCAAACCTCTGCGCTTGATGCGCACGCATTGCCGCTGGGCGATGGCAAGGTCAGCATGGTGCCGAAGCGCGACTATGTTTATTCCTGCACATTGTCATTTCGCGGCGGCGGTGCGCAGCACACCGGTAAATGGATAAACGGCTCTACCTGGGATATCACGCAAAAGATTTCTGTTCGGGGGAATGTGTCGTGGCCGGACGCCGCCATATCGATCAGGGCAGAGGGAAATCAGCGGCTGATTTCCAGCAAGGCTTTGCCAGCCTACCATACCACCGGGATATTTCCGGTGCAGCGCGATGATCCCGCCTTTCAGATCGTTCGCAACCCCAATGCTATCACCGCCCAGACGATCACTCTGGCGTTATCGCTCTCGCCCACAGTCGTTGCCGAATCCGGCTGCTTGCCGGGATGGTCGGGGTGATGCTGAACGGCGTGCCGTTTTTCAATGCGCTGGATGATGCCGGGCGCGATGCAGTCGCTCACGAGGTGCAGGACCATTGCAGCGGACATCCCCAACACATGGGGGAATACCATTACCACGGCCCGAGTGGATGCGTAAAAGCAGAAACTGAAAACAACAGGTTGATCGGCTATGCGCTCGATGGTTTCGGCATCTACAGCATGTACGACGAGAATGGCAAGGAGCTCACCAACAGCAATCTTGATGAGTGTCATGGCCGGGTCAGCAGGATCAGCTGGGATGGCAGGGTTGTCGAGATGTATCACTACGTGTTGACACGCGAATACCCATACACAGTCGGCTGTTTCAGGGGAGTGGCGGTGAGCGGCCTGAGCCGACGGAGTCAGGCAGACATGCCCGATGACCACCAGAGACCGGGACGTCATCAGCCTCCTGCCGAGGCCCTGATGGCATGTTCGGGTTTGTCCCAAGATGCAGCATGCAGTTTTGCTTCACCTCGCGGCGACACGGTCAAGGGTACTTGCCAATCACCGGCAGGCGAGCTTGCCTGCGTACCGCAGCGAAGATAACCGGCAAGAGTACTATCGGGAACTGAGAAATGACATGGGGACGGAGCAAAAATAAATTTTCACTGAAGCTAAAAAAGTCAGCGCCTCATTTAAGTTTCCCGCACTGATGCTCTCAGCGTCTTCGTCCCGACACCATCTTGGTAGTGCTGTCGTGCCGCGATAGTATCATCACCATGATCACCGACTACCACGACGAAGATACCCTGAAGGTCTGGATGGGCGAATTTTCCCGCCGTCTTCCCAATCAGGTTCAGGACGTGGCCTGGCATCGATGTATAAGCGGCGTTGTTAGTGTTAAGCTGGTCGCCATGATTAACGGTTGTACTCAACATTTAAATAAACCCAAGGGAGAAATGAAATGAGGATTGGAGGAACAACAGCGTCTCTGGTGGCTGCAGCATTGTTACTGGCAAGCTGTGAAACCCTGACGATGCCCGGCGATACCAAAGCCAAATCCGCAAAGTACAACATAGTCAAGGTTATGCGGCAAATTGAAAAGCAACTTTACCAGTGTGCATCCACCCCCACGGTCAGGAATACCCGGTTCGATCATACTTTTAACATGGAAAACTTTGAGGAGTGAACCGTCACCAGTTGTACGGGAGATGAGCACGCCTATTTTGTTGCCTTCAGGCCGATCGGATCTGGGGCGGTAGTGTTCCACGAAAATAGAGATAAATCCGGAAACATCACCCAGTCGCTCTCGGCTTCCAACGACTATGTCGGTGGCGATGACTTCAGTGACGCAGCGATCCAGGCCTTCGACCAAAAGATCGGCGTGGCACGCACGAAAGTTTTGCAAGAATCGCCGGAAACAGAGGCAATGCTGCAGAAGGGCAAGGGCGAACAGTATGGAGGCAAACATTTATTGACTTTATGTGACACGCCCATGCTGAATTTCGAAGCACAGCGGATCGGATTATCGGTGCAAAAAGGAAAAGCGGTATCGCCAATGAAAGGGTTCGCGATCACCCATTGTTACCAATGGTATGGCACCAGGCATGACTGGAAGGATAATGTGCTGAAGAAGGGAATATGAATCGGCGTGTGCATCACACCATCTCGAAAGCATGATATTGGGACTTGAATAGTTTCAATCATTGCACTTTATAAAATGAATCTATTCCGTTTTGCATCATTGATCTTTTTGTTCTCTGTCACACAGTCAGCACTGGCCTCTGAATGTGGGCAACCCATTTCCATTGATAAGGTTGCTAAATTGAAGAGCACCATCACGCTGGGTGACCTCACAGCCAAATTCGGCGAGTGTTGCCAGGGACATGGTCCAGTTAGTACTTAATAAAGATACCAACGGAAATGAAATCTGGTTTTTCTGGAAAGCCACCCGCCAGGCTGCAACCTCTGACGCAGAAAGTATGAAATACCAGGTGTTGCTTGCCAGTGTGGTACCTGCCAATGATCCGGGTGACTATCAGATCATCTGGCCGCCCGAGTTCGTAGGAAAAGAGATCAGGGATATTCTTACCAAGGAATATGATTCCCCAAAAAAATAATCGCTGAACATGATGAATCACAGATGGTCAGGCTGCGCAACATTATCTGCAAAGCGATGAAGCCATCCCTTGGTGGAAATTCACGGTACAGAGAAAAAAGATTCTTGCTGCAACGGCTTGTCAGGATTTGAAGTTCAAGTCTTCCGTATAGGGTCGTCCGGGATATTGAAAGGCGATGGGGCCGTCCGGCTCGGCGTGGAGAAACTGCCTGACGAAGGGGTCTTGCGAATTGGTCATCTCGTCCACCTCGCCTTTTGCAACGACGATACCGTCGTGGATGAAATAGATGTAATCGACGATCTTGAGTGACTCCGCCAGATCGTAGGTCACCACGACTGAGGTCACGCCGAGGGCATCGTTCAGCTTGCGGATGAGATTGGCGATGGTGCTGAGCGAGATGGGGTCGAGTCCGGCAAAAGGTTCGTCGTAAATGATCAGCGCGGGATCGGTGACGGTCGCGCGTGCCAGCGCCACGCGGCGCTCCATACCCCCGGAAAGTTCTCCGGGCATCAGCTTGTGGGCATTACGCAAACCGACGGAATGCAACTTCATCAATACCAGATCATGGATGAGCTCTTCCGGTAGATTGGTGTGCTCGCGCAACGGGAAGGCCAGATTGTCGAAAACCGACAGGTCGGTGAACAAACCGCTGACCTGAAACATCATCCCCATTCTCAGGCGCGCCTTGAATAACTGCTCGATGCTGAGTTCGTGGATGACTTGTCCCATGAATTTCACGCTGCCACGCGAAGGGTGCAACTGGCCACCGAAGTGGCGCAGTAGCGTGGTTTTGCCGCATCCGCTGGAGCCCATGATCCCGACTATCTTGCCGCGCGGGATGGTGAGGTTGATGCCCTTGAGCACCTTGCGCTTGCCATAAGAAAAATGAAGGTCGGTGACCTCGATCAGGTTATCCATGTTTCGATACAATGGTTATGTTGTTCTGTTAATTGTTACATGAACTAATGCAGAATCACAGGGGCAAGGCTTGAAATAGTCTCAGAGTGTCCCCATAAAAAACATATACTATATCCGGTCAAACAGCTCGACGTTTGAAGACACCGCTGACCACCGCCTCAAGATCAGTATCGCCTCGAATGCAACAGCAATGTTCATGACAAATACGGAGGTGTGCTTTGACAAACAACCTCGCTACATTACGTACCAGGATACAGGCACAGGGTTTCTGCGGCCTGGATGACGAGACCTGCCAAAAAATAAATTACCCGCTGCGCTTGTCCCCCGCCATCTGCATGGTGTGGACGGCGATAGGCACGGCGCTGGCTTCCCCGGTTGTGCTGTGGGCACTGGTGCCGTTCGCCGCGCTGGGCGCTCTGCTTCCGACTCACCCGTTCGACATCTTCTACAACCACGGCTTGCGCTATCTGTTCAACACGCCTGCCTTGCCGAGCTACCCGGTGCGCCGACGCTTCGCTTGCCTCGTGGCGACGGTCATGCTGGTGGTTGCCGCTTGGGGATTCCAATCGGGAATGATGATGCTCGGCTATGTCGTCGGCGGGTCGCTGGTGGCGGCCGCCTTTGTGAATGTCAGCACCGGATTCTGCGTGCCGTCTTTCATCTACCGGCTCTTCATGGGCAAGGTGGTCTGCAATTAACAATCGGTAGCAGACCACGATTTACGTGACACCAGGAAAAATTTATAAGGAGGTATCACACCATGCTTTTTAATTTACGCAACAAGGTTGCAATGGTTACAGGAGCTCGCAGGGGTATGGGTCGCGCGCATGCACTCGCACTGGCCGGACAAGGCGCAAAGGTTGTCATTACCGACATCGACCTTGCTCAATGCGAACAGGTTGCCAGCGAAGTCCGCTCTGCAGGTGGTGAGGCGGCTTGCTTCAAGCTTGATGTTTCCAGCAAGGCGGATGTGAACAAGGTGTTTGACCAGGTCATCGCGAAATATGGTCGCCTCGACATTCTGGTGAACAATGCCGGTATTTACGAACCGCATCCCTTTCTGGATATGACTGAAGCAGAGTGGGACAGAACGATCGATATCAATTTGAAGGGGCAGTTCCTCTGCGCGCAACGCGCCGCAAAAGAGATGGCAAAAAACAAATGGGGCCGCATCATCAATATCGCATCCGTTGCATCGGGTGGCGTGGGTGTGGGCATAGCAGGCGGCGCGCACTACACATCATCGAAGGGAGGCATCATCGGCATGAGCGAAACCATCGCAGTAGAGCTCGCGCCGCTTGGCATTACCGTGAATGTCATTGGACCGGGCGCTATCGACACACCAATGGTTGGCGCGGCCAGCCTTCCCAAAGAGGTGATGGACGCAATGCTGGCGGGCGTGCCGATGAAGAGAATGGGTCAACCCGAAGAAGTATCTGCAGCAGTCGTTTTTCTTGCGTCGGAAGAAGCCAGCTATGTTACCGGTGCGACGCTTTATGTGGATGGGGGTTGGCTGGCAGCGTGATATAGGGTCAAGGCTCGAAATGGTTTTGATGGGAGAGCTGAAATGGCAAACTCAAAATACATCGCAGGATTGTTGGGCCCAGCGATCGTTGCAATCACGATCTCCGAGACGGTGAACGTCCATATCTGGGCGGGCAATACGGCGGCGGGGGTTTATCTGAATGGCGGGCTGTTATTCATCGCGGGTCTTGCCATCGTCCGCGCACATAATCTCTGGGTACGCGGCTGGCCGGTGCTGGTCACGCTCTCGGGCTGGGGTATTATGCTGCTGGGTCTGTTCAGAATGTTCTTTCCGGAACTGCAACTCGAAGGTGCCAAAAATACTTCCGCCGTGATCATGGAGATAATACCTATTCTTGCGATCGGCATTTTTATGACCTACAAAGCCTACAGCCGGAAATTATAAAGAATACGAGCACATCAAAAATCTATGCGTTACTCAATTGAAAAGATCGAGGGGACGGAACATGAAAAAGATAAAGCTCTGGATGGGTGTCTTGCTCCTTCTGCTGATGTTGCCTGTCGTGCTGTCATTTTTTCCGTGGCTGCATGTTCCCAAGACAGTTCAGTTTGACGCATCTCTCCCTTACACGGAAATCAACGGTTACAAATTCCATACCGAAATATTTGGCAGCCCTGAAGCCACGCCCGTCATCGTGGTGCATGGCGGGCCGGGCGGAGATTACGAATATCTGAGACCTTTGTATGGCCTGGCTAAGGATTACCGTGTCATTTTCTATGACCAGAGAGGCACCGGCTTGTCGCCGCGCGTGGATAAGAAATTTCTCACGATGGAACAGAATCTGGAGGATTTGAAATCTGTCGTCGAACATTTTTCCAATGGCAAAAAAGTAAAGCTTATCGGTCATTCATGGGGCGCGATGTTGGTGGTGGGTTACCTGTCAAAATATCCAGAGACGGTATCTCAGGCAGTGATCGTCGAACCCGGGATCCTGCATCCGGAATCTGCCAAGGCGGATGTCAAAATAATCAAAGACTCGCAATCCATCCGGGATGCGTTCGCGCTGACCGGGTACGTGATGTTGTATCCCTTCGTCAGCAAAGAAGATGGCCAGGAGGGTTACGATTATGTGATGTCCGCGATGATGGGCCGGAGCCAGTCGGGCCCGCCTTATCAATGCAAAGGCCAGGCCATGCCGCCCAGCGCATTCAAGCGGGCAGGCTATGAAGCGATGAACAATACGGTGATGCCCGTGATAGATAACCCAGATTTGTTTACTTATGATTTAACCGATGGGATATCCCAATATCACGGAGACCTGATGCTGATCAGCAGTGAATGCAGTGTCCTCGGTTATGCGTATCAGGAAAAATATCATGTTCCAAAACTCCCGGCACAAACGATTCACGTCAAGGCAGAAAACATGGGACACAACATGCTGACCCTTGATCCGGAATGGAGCCTGCAAACCATAGGTAAGTTTTTCAAGCCGTAAAAACTGTTCCAGTATCAAAGGAGCTTGACTCCTTTGATCCCATGTGACATTTTTTTGTTATCGCGTTAAGATGACGGCCTTGAGCAATAACATTCATGTGGCGACACTTATGATTCGACGGCAGGCATGTGAAGGAGTGCTTTGATATGAGCGATACCGCAGACCACAAGCTGGTCCGTAACTCATCGGTGGGTGCAGAACTTTTTGAGGACGAAGCAAAGACATTGGCGGCAGTTCTGGGCGTGCGTCGGTTGAAGGACGGCGAACTGCTTGTCAACGAGGGCGGCGCAGAGCAGACCTTGTTCATTCTCGTCGCCGGCAAGCTTGCTGTTGTCAGCTCCGACATGGGCGGCAAAGAAAATTTGGTTCACACCATGAAAGAAGGCGAATGCGCCGGAACGCGCGCGTTTGTCGACCGGACGCCGCGCAAGGCAACTCTGCGTGCGGTCGGCAATGCCACGGTTTACACGCTCACACCGGAGGCCTTCGAGTCACTGGTGGACACTCATCCGCGACTGGTTTACAAAGTGATGCGTGCGCTGTTCAGGAACACCCACACCAATCTGATGAGGATGAACCAGGAAAGCCAGGAGCTTTCAAATTACATCCATAAGTCGCAGGGACGGTATTGAATCAGACGTGTCATTCACACTCGAACCGCACCCGGCTGTTTATCCGCTAAGCAACAGATTTGAGATGATTGTTTACGGTAGGCGGAACAGTGTTACCGCTGGCTTGCATATCGATCGCCTCGGGATGTGCCTGATAGTGTTTCCTCAAACAATTTGCCAGTGCCTGTTTGCTATCGTCTTCCACCGGACAAACATCTTTGCTGGGCAAGCAATCGATCATCTTTTGCAGCAGCTGATCTTGTGGCACCGGCATCTTCGGTTTCCATGAAACCAGCAAAGGCCGGTTGATGTGCGAAGGCAGCGAAGCCAGAATGCCGACGTCATTCTGGTTGTGCACCAGCAAGCCCGATGTAGTGCCCCGATCAAGCGTCAATACTTGAAAGAAATACAGCGTGTGGTAGTCGAGCTGTTTTTTGTAATCGGCTTCTGTAGGTGAAGTGCGTTTCTCAAGCGCCGCAGACAGGATGTCGCAATAAGTGTCGATCGCTGCTTCGCCCACTGTCCTGGCCAATTTCAGGTCGGCGTCAAAATTTCCACTGGTATAGTTTTCCAGATAGAAATGCGTCACGCCGCGATGACGGCCCAACACCGGGATATTGAAATAGCGGTCACCCTGCGGCTCGGCTTCTGCATATTGTTGCGGAGCTGCTTGTTTCAATTTGTTTGCAAACAGAGTCTTGTCTTCGGCAAATTCAATCGCGGGATTAAGGTCTGCCATGACACGCCAGTAACCATTATCATTTTTCATCTCTGTCCAGCTGATATGGATATGTACCGATGGCGCCAGCGGATTCTTGGGATGAATGATCGTCGAGATGGCGGATGCGGATGCCAGTTGCTTTGTGGCATCATCGTCATAATGAACCTGGGAAGTATTGACCGATGCGCGGTTGAACAGCGACACGTCTGTCGCCATGAAGCGAACGCCGCCGCCATGTTTCCCTTCATCGCGAAACCATTCGGTGGGCTCATAAGATTTGTCTTTGCCGTATTTTTTGCTGATCGCGTTCAGCTTGGTGACAAAGCGCTGCTGCAGATCGCACACCAGCGTGTAAGCCTGTTCTGCACGGGAAGATTTTGCTCTGATTCTTTTCATGATTAGCTAATACCTTATTTATTTAATATGACTATCGAGTACCAATTTCACTCCTGATGAAAATGTAGCACATTTTCTAAAATAACTTAGATTGTTATTTGGCGATATGTTGACGCTTACCACTGATGACTTGAAATCATGCAATGCAAAAAATGGAATCTGGATTTGATTTTTAGTTTACGATAGCCAAGAATTTAATGTCTGTTATGTCAGCAAATTTTCGGGGTTAGCCTCAAAACATCTCAAGGAGATCAAGCATGTTAACGAAATTGTTGCACCCAGCCATCTTGATACTGCTTGCTCTCGCACCGCTCGGCATCGGCCATGCTGCGGATATGG